>SKXF01000139.1 GCA_007128555.1 Clostridia bacterium
CATCTCGGCGATGATGTCCTCGTCGTCATTGATGCCCTTGCCGTCAATGGCGATGGCCGTTGTGATACCCGCCTCCAGGATCGCCTTCAGCGGCAGGATCCCGTTTCTCATGTTCAGATTGCAGCCGGGATGATGGGTGATCGATACGTTCGCATCGGCCAGGAGCTCAATATCCTTCTCCGACATCCAGACGCCGTGGCCGATCGTGAGATCCGGGCCGAGGAGGCCCAGGTCGGCAAGGTACCCGACGCTGGTCCTGCCGTGTGCGCGAACGACGGAATCGTTCTGGTAGGGAGTCTGTACGGCGTGCATGTGGGTCCTGGCACCACATTTATCGGCTAACTCCCGCATCTTCAGAAGAAACTCTGTCGAGCACCACTGCGGGCCCATGGGTCCGAGCATGATGGGTGAGACCGACGTATGACGATCGTCCCACAGCGATAGGAAGTCCTCGTAGTAGTGTTGATGCAGCTCCCGGCGATCGGGGCAATAGAGCTCCTCGGCGGCCTGCCTCAGCTCGGGCGGCAGCTCGGTGAAAAACGTCTCATCGCTGTATGTAAGCAGGTTCTGATCCTTCGCAGTGACAGAGCAAGCCCATCGAATGCCCACCTGGTCGTACGCGTTGAGGGCCTTCCTGATCCCCGCCCTTCCGCTCATGTGATGAATGGTGGTGCAACCAGATCGGATGTGTTTGACGGCACACCACAAGGTATCCAGATAGGGGTCGGGCCGCGCGATGGTTGGAATGATGGTGTTCCAACGCTCGAGGTGATCGTATCCCGGACCGAGTTCGAAATAACTCAACCCACTTCCGTGTGAGTGACTGTCGATCATTCCAGGCATGACCAGGCATTCGGAGCTGCCCTCGACGGGAGCGTCGGGAAAGCGTCTTGCCAGAGCGTCATAGGTGCCCACGGATGCCACCGTACCATCGGAGTGGATTGCGACGGCCCCGCCTGGGATCACGCCGTCACGGCCGGCCGATGGATCAACGAGTACATAGCCTCCGCGGACCAGTCGGCTGATACGTTCGTCTGACACGTTTTAACCTCCTTATGGACTGGATGAAGGGTCGTTGGCTGAAGGCACACCGACGTCATCTGCAGATCCCGTTCAGAGTTCGGTGAAATCAAACGCCCTATACGTCAGGTGCGGTGGGTAACCTTTTGGAACACCCTCCGGATCCTGTCCTGTATGTGTTCTCGGCAAGGTCCCGTGATCCTGCCCCACTCTGACGTTGTGTACGGCCCGAGACGTATTTTCCTGGTCCATCCGCCAACCCGCTATGCATCTCTTCAGACGTCACTGGAAACTGATTCGATCCAACGATCCACTGGAACGGCTCAACCGGGAGGTCAAGCGCCGATCCAGGCGCTCTGGGTATCTTCGCCCGTCGTTCAGTCGGCTGGGCTTGGCCCTCCACCCGCTATCCGAGGGCAGATGACCACTAAAGCGCTCCTGCACCTTGCAGATCCTACATCACCTGGCGAGACATGTTCCAGTTCTGTGGTAAGATAAAGGGAGCGTAACGATAGCAGACGTCTGACAAATGAGAAGAGGGATGCCAGATGCAGACGACAGAAAAAGAACTGAGAAGACGGTACAGGCAGTTTGATGCTGAGTGTGCAAGGGTGGAAAACCGAGTTCAGGCGAACCGTGAGTACGAACCGTTTCTGTTTGTGCCAACTCCGAAAGCCAAGCAGGAAGTACTCGACACACTGGCCAACTTGATGGACCGAGCCAGGGAGCTTCCAACGCCAGACCCCGTGTTTGCACTCCTACGGGATCACTTCCAGGAGTTCATCAAGGGACAGGTCTCTACATTGGAATCCAGTTACGACGATCCATACGCATTTATCGTGAATCTCTCTCGTTTCATCGACTTCAACACCAGGAAGGATTCTCGCTTTGCCGAAGAACGCTCGGTGATTTTACGGCGCCGACTTCGCCAAGCTGATGCCGTTTGGGAGGCCATACATAGCACACTCCCCTCGATAAAGGCCGGTAATGTTGAGAGGCTGGCAAACGCTTGTGACCAGCTCGCAGGTTATGCGATGAGCACACAGAACCACGTGGCCAATGATTACGCTGGTCTACCAGAAGACGAGCTCGCACAACTGAGCCAGGCTTTCCACGACATAGCTGAGAAAGCCTCCGGGTGGGCCGAGGCCGCCCGGGCAGTCCAGGGCGTTCAGTCTGATGACAGCTCTCGCCCCAGCGTCGAACGCTATCGAGAGATCCTCGCCGAGGAGCGGGGCGTGGATCTTGACGTGATTGTCGAATGGCATGAGGATGAAGTGAACAAGACCAGGCGAGAAATGCTGGAGATTGCCGCCAGCCTGGATTTAGGCAATGAGCCTAACCCGACTGACGTACAGGGTGTGGTCGAGGTTCTGAACAAGTATGCGGGACCTGCCGATACAGCCGAGGAGATGTTTGCCCGTTGTACCGACTACCTCGCTCGTGCTCGTGAAGGTACGAAGGGCTACGTGAACTTGCCAGACGAGATATGTCGCGTGGTACCCATGGAGGAGTACGGTCGGGCACAGAACCCATGGGGAGGCTACAGGGGAGGCGATCCCCGAAGGCATCCCCTGCTCGGTTTGATGGTTCTGAATCCTGATAATGTTGAAGCGATCACAGACGGATGGATCAAGATCAACGCTGTGCATGAGGCGTATCCAGGGCATCACGTGCAGTTTGTACGGGCGGCCTCCGACCCTCTTCCTGAAACGGTCAAACTGGGGGCACGTGCCACACCGCTGATCGAGGGAACGTGTGTGCGCACGGAGCGCGTCTTCGAGTTCGTCTTTCCCGAGGATCAATTCTACCCGTTGATGGTCGCTTACCGGCGACATCACACCTCTGTGCGTATCAAGGTTGATCTGTACCTCTTCTACTACCAGCGACCGATCGAGGATGCGGTTCAACTGTACATGGACGAGTTGGGCTTCAGCAGGCGGTCGGCACGAGGTCAGGTTCTGGCCCAGGAGCTGTGGCCAGGCTACTTCACCTGCTACTACTACGGTCTGAAGCGAGTCCTCGAACTCCAGGAGGCGTTTGGTTATGATGACAAATCCTTTACTGAGATTCTCTTCTCGGTAGGACGCATCAGTCTCAAGAGCTTCGAGGGGTTCCTCAACTTGAGCCAGGCCGACCAGAAACGATATCTCACTCACTTCGGCAGCCTGCTGGAGTACTAGGGGTAGTGGGATTAATCAGCCAGGCCTGGGCCCGACGACAACGGCCCAGGCTTTCTGTATTACCTGGGGTTTTGGCCTCAGGATTCCAGCCATCCCCCTCCAGCATGCCCCCCGGACAGGTGAGCCCGTTCCCGGCGGTAGGATCTTCTCAACATGAACAGGGCTTCTCCCGTGATAGAGGAAATCGCCCGGGATGCGATGAAGAGCATCGCAAGAACGATGTTCCAGGGCTCCGGACCTGGCTCCAGAGGAGAATGCCATGCCAGGGGATGACGAACAGGGCATTGGATAGCTGCGCTGAGCGGCAAATCTTGAGATCCGCGAAAGGTCACCGCGCCTCCGGCCCCTCCCTTCCGACAGCTCCATCTCCTCCAGGCAGTCAGAGCCCTTTCCGCCTGCCTTCATCGTCGGGTAGCCGCTGACCTGTGATGGCCTGTTCACACACCTGGATCCACACCTCCACGTCCCGTCGCGCAGGCAGGGAAGGCCACGCATCTGTGGTCCCACGATGAGGAAAGACGGCTCATTAGTCTCCGGGTGAGGAGATGGCATCGCATACAAGAGATCGACCCTGAGATGGAGAACGTGGCCCGGATCTGCATCAGAACCCTGCAAGTGACCGTCATCTTGCGGTTTCCAACGGCTGATCACGTGGGGCAATGCGGTTGCTGGCCCCGGGTCTTCAGGCCTGAACCGAGGACGAGTCGTCGGCCTGGGTGAACAGGCCCTTGATCTCCTCGGCCACCTCGGGGACGATCTGCAGGAGTTTCAGGTAGGGATTGTCCTCATTCACAGGAAGCAGGTGGACCGACTCATCATCGACGATCAAAAAAGCTACCGGTTGCAGTGAAACAGCGGCACCGCTTCCTCCACCGAAATCAGCCTCCCCCTGCTTATTCTGCTTCTGCTGACCCTGCTGGTTCTGGCCCCCGCCGCCAATATCCATATTCCCTCCAGCCACGGCAAAGCCAAAGGTAACGCGTGATATGGGAATGATCAGCATGCCATCGGGGGTTTCCAGTGGGTCTCCGATGACCGTGTTGACATCAATCATACTGTTGATGCTTTCGAGCGTGGTGGTGAAGAGCGACTGGATCGGATGCTCGGCCATCAATCTTCCTCCTAGCCCTTTGAGTAACTGAGTATAACTTTGCCGATCTGGAAATGACCTATGCAGCTGGCGGTGATTGTCATTGCATGACCACCCCGTTCGCCCTGGACCTCAATCTGCAGCTCCTTCACCCCTGGCAGACGCGATCTCACGACGCCCCGGGCTATCTCTGCGAAGGCGGTTCTTCCAGCCATGACCAGCCAGGCCAGGGCCCCGCTGCGGCTGCCCACGATCATCAATACCGACAACCGCACATCTCGTCCAGAACGAAGCACGGCCGTGAGGCGTTCGACCATCCTCCCTCGCCCCGGGGCCCTTTCCGACCCACCGGTAAAATACGCCAGGAGCACCTGGGGCCTGGGGCCAGAACCGTGCCATCGGAGCAAGGGGAGACGACCGGCCCCCACCCTCATACCGACCCGGATCCAGACCTGTTCATCTCGACAGGTCATGCCAATATGCAATGGAAGAGGGGCGAACAGCAAGCATGCGACGACTAGAATCATCACTGCGACCATGACCATGGGCCTATTCTCCCCTCCTGGAAATGGGGCTATTCGCAGCGACGATCGTCCGTCTCGGGCAGAGGAGGTAGGGATTCCAGGCTGTGCAGGCCAAACTGCTCGAGAAACCTGTCCGTCGTGCAATACATCTTCGGGCGCCCTGGCACCTCTTTCCGCCCCACAGCCCGAATCAGGCCATCATCTGCCAGCTTCCTCAACAGGTGCGAGGTGCTAACGCCCCGCACGTGATCGATCTCTGGGCGGGTGATGGGCTGGCGATACGCGATGAGGGCAAGGGTCTCCACCGCGGCTGCAGATAATTGCTCACTCCGGGGGATCAGTATCTTCTCAACGGCAGGAGCATACTCCACCCGTGTCCGCATCTGGTACCCTCCAGCCACGGCCAGAAGCTGGACGCCGCTGCCGGGCACGTCGTATCTTTCGGCCAGGTCAGACAGGAGCGATTCAATCGTCCCTGGGTCGAGATCCAGCGCTGCAGAGAGATCCTCGAGGCTCAGGGGCCCAGGCGCTGCAAAGAGGCAAGCCTCGATCGCGCCAAGTTGTTTACGCCGGTCCGTCGGTTGCATCGTCTCCTCCACGTGCGTCGACATCTCCCTCCACCTGGGGAACGTGATAGACCATGATGGGGCCGAACCTCTCGCCCTGCGCAACCCGGACCTCGCCAGCCCGGATGAGCTCCAACAGGGCCACGAACGTGACCACGACCAGGGCCCTTCCACTGCGAAGGGGGAAGATGCGCCCGAACTCTAGCGCCCCACCGGCCTCCGCCAACTCCCTGCGAATCGCCCTGGTACATTCGGAAACCGATACCTGCTCTCGCGCTATGATCTGGACCTCCGTGACATCATCGACGAGGAGTTTTTCCAGGGCCGAGACCAGGTCCGAGAGATCTGCGCCCTCGATGTCGGCCAGGGATTCCTCCCATTCCTGGATCTCGGGCGGTAGTCGTGGAAACTGCCTCTTCATGTTCCTCGCGCGCTGGCTGAGATCCGCCGCTACCTCCTGGTAGCGGCGATACTCCATCAACTGTACGAGGAGGCGCTCCGGCTCTCCCCCGTAGTCAATGTCCTCCTCGTCTTCCCTGCCAGGCGGAACCAGAGCCTGCATCTTCTTCTTCAACAGGTCCGAGGCCACGTGGGCGAAATCCACCTGGACTCCCAGGTCCACCTCTTCTTCAGAGCACACATCGAGAAAGGGCATGATGAGGTCCAACACGCGCTGGTCCTTGAGATGCGAATCCTCATCCTCCGCATCATCGGCGACATCGACGGCCTCCCTTAGTCTCGAAAGCATCGACTCACTCGAGCCATCATTAGAATGCGACATCTCTCTGACCTCCCTTCATCACATGACCAGGGGGCTGACGATCAATATGATAAGGCGTTCCAGGGCAGCAGCAGCCGGAAGCATGAACACCGAGATCAGACGGGTCAGAACAAGGAGCATCAGGATTAACCAGCCGTACTGTTCAACCTGGTAGAGGATCCGCCGAAAAGGGGACCGAAGGGGAATCAGGGCACTCAACACCCTGGACCCATCGAGCGGCGGGATGGGAAGCATATTGAACACGGCCAGCCAGATGTTGTACAGAAAGAAAAAAGAAACCATGGTACCGGCGGTTGAGAATCTCAGGGCTGGGAACTGCAGCAGAAAATACATCGCAATACAGGCCATGAACACATTGCTCAACGGACCCGCCAGGCCCGTCAGGAGAAGTCCCCTGTCACGGTCGCGGAAATACATGGGATTGATGGGTACAGGCTTGGCCCATCCGAATCGGAACAGCAGGAGCATCAACGTCCCCACCAGGTCCAGGTGTGCAATGGGGTTCAGCGACAACCTGCCGCTGGCCCGGGGGGTGGGATCGCCGAGAGCATCCGCCACATACCCGTGGGCCAGTTCATGAAATGTCAGGGCAAGAAGCAGGCCCGGCACACTCAGAAGAAGCATCAACGGATCCGTGATCAAAACGAGTCTCCTCCCCTCCCTGTCACTCGATCCAGTGGAATCACAGCCGCACCCTCCGTTGCATCGACGGGTGAGAAGGCAGGCGTGCATTCTCCTGTTCAACGTCGAGGCACACCGGCCGGAAAAGCCACCGACGGCTCGATTCCTTTGCCCTTACCGACAGGGTTCAGCGAATAGCATGCCAGTGCGTCGCACAAACCCTGATGATCACTGGAATCGAATGACCTGCCTACTGCTTGTGTATCATATCAGACTCGGGAAAAACTGCACACCGTCCCGCGATCCGGACCGACCGTGGCTGGCCGAGCCACCCTCATCGATGGGAACCCGAGTGGAACCCCTCCTACCGGGAGAAGGTGGACGTCAACACCCGAGGCAAAACACGAGCCCTCTCGCCCGGAAGTACCCCGACGATACCCGGCCATAGGTGCCGAGCCCAGGGCGCACACCGCCAGCCCCCTCATGCGCGTGGCCGATCAAGGGCCCGACAGCATCAGCGCGGGCGGCCTTCACCCTTTCCCTGGCTGTCCATTCCAGCGAATGCCACCACCTGCATCCACTATTCGGGTTCGCCCGCCCGGGTCGGATCCCCCGGGCGCAACACCGAGGGCCTCCGCCGCATCGCAGTAACGGGCCTGCGGTAGATGACGTCCACAAGACCAGTCCAGTTAAAGGGAAGAAGGGGCCACAGGTAAGGTACATCCCAGGAGCGGGTGAGAGCCAGCAGCAAGACATTGAACAGAAACGCGATCAACAGTCCAAGGGGCCCAACGAGCCCGGCGACCAGAAGCAGAACGATGCGGCACAGGCGCAGGGAAACACTCAGCTCCCAGCTGGGTATGGCGAAGTAAGCCAGGGCCACCACGATCACGTACAGGATCACTTCGCTGTTAAACAGTCCGACCTCCACGGCCAGCTCTCCCAGCAGCACGGCCCCGATGATACCGAGACTGGTGGCCAGGGCACTGGGTGTGTGGACCAGGCCCATTCGGATCAACTCGATTCCCGCCTCACCGAAGATGAACTGGAGTAGCAGCGGAAGATTCGGTGGTTCCCTGGGCCCGATGATGGCCAGGGCGTCCGGCAACAGGTGCTCATTGGTCGCCAACACCAGCCACAGGGGGGTGCCGATCCACGCGATGATCACGCCAACGTACCGGAGAAGGCGTATGAAGGTGCCGTTGAGGACCGATTCGTGAAACTCCTCAGCATGCTGCAAATGGTGAAAGAACGTCACCGGCAGCAGGATGACCGAGGGTGAACCATCAACCATGACCACCACGTGCCCCTCAAAAAGAAACTCTGCCGTCACGTCGGGGCGTTCGGTGTTTCGCACAACGGGGAAGGGGTTCAGCCGGGACCTGCCCAGCGTCATAAACTCGACCACGCTCTTGTCGGTCATGGAGACTCCGTCAATATCAATGGCCTCGATCGATTCGAGCACTTCGGTCACCGTGTCAGGATTCGCCAGGTCCTCGAGGTACAGGATGGCCACGTCCGTCTGGGAACGGGCACCGACCGTGGCCAATTTCACGCGCAGGCTGTAGTCTCGCACCCGCCTCCGCACCAGGGCCAGGTTGGTGACCAGGGTCTCGACGAAGCCGTCACGGGGGCCGCGCATCACTCTCTCAAGGTCGGGTTCATCCACCGCTCGCTGCGGGTACGTGCGGCTGTCGATCACCATGCACTGCTCCTCGCCATCGAGGAAGAGAACCACGGGACCGGTCAGAATCTCATCGGCAGCCTCGTACAGATCATCGACCAGCTCGCACTCGATGTAGCCGACGAACTTCGTATAGAGGCTGTCCATCGGCCTGGGGAGGACGTCCTCGCGGCTGAGATGGGTGAGGCTATCCACAATGAACAGAAGGACCCCATCCTTGATGAAGCCGTCGAGACCCACCAACAGGGCATCGCGCCCCGCTACCGTGAATTCCTTTCCAACCAGGTCAAAGGACTCCCCGAGACCGATCTCATCGGCGAGAAACTTCCGATTTTTCTGCAAGTCGCTGTCTATCGGCTGCTGTCTTTGCTGTCGCGTTTTCAACTCGGACCTCCTTTAACCCTTCGGGTTGAAAAGAATCGCCATCAAGTAA
>SKXF01000455.1 GCA_007128555.1 Clostridia bacterium
ATCCGGTTCACCTGGATCTGTTTGATGAGCCGAAACATTGGAATGTTGAACACGTCGAACTGGCAGAGCGATGCGACATCCTTGTCATCATACCGGCCACGGCTAATATCATGGCCAAGGCGGTGGCCGGCATTGCCGATGACTTTCTGAGCACCCTGATCGTGGCCTTTGATGGGCCCAAACTCATGGCCCCGGCCATGAACCATCGAATGTGGGACAATCCCGTCACCGAGCGAAACCGTCGCCAGCTGGAGGCGCTCGGCTTTGTGCTGGTGGAGCCCGATGTTGGACGCCTGGCATCCGGTGCCGAGGGCAGGGGGAGGCTACCCTCTCCGGAGCTTCTCGAGGAGGAGGTCGCTTCCCTGGCATACGCCGACCACGCCCTTGCGGGAAGGAGGGTCCTGGTGACCGCCGGTCCCACCAGGGAGTATTTCGATCCCGCTCGCTTTCTGTCCAACCCGTCCAGCGGCAAGATGGGCTATGCCCTGGCCCGGGCCGCCCGGGAGAGGGGAGCAGCCGTGGACCTGGTCTCTGGACCCGTGGACCTGCCCTGCCCCCGGGGCGTGTGCCGTCATTCGGTGGTCTCGACCGAGGACATGCTGGGCAAATGCCTGCAGTTGTGGCCACAGACCGACATCCTGTTGATGTCGGCGGCGGTGTCGGAGTACCGACCGGCCCAGTACTGCGAAGACAAGATCAAAAAGACCGGGGAGGGCTTGCCTCCCCTCACATCCACACCCGACATTATCTCGACCCTGAGCCAACAGCGCGAGGAGCCCTTTATCCTGGGCTTCGCAGCTGAGACCGGGCCCGAGGAGGAGGCCTGCGGCAGGGCGCAGGACAAACTTATTCGCAAGGGCATGGACATGATTGCCCTGAATAGGATAGGAGGGGAGCGCGGAGGATTCGGGTCGGATCTGAACCGCGTGGTGCTCATGGATCGCACCGGCAGGGAGCTTCTGCCCATGATGCACAAACGATCCCTTGCTCGTCTCATCGTCCAGAGGGTGGTGCACAAGACCGGTGAGGGATGCAGATGACGGGACGTCCGAGATGGAATTTGCCAGTATCATTGTAGATGCGGTGCTGGGGGGTGACGAGGTGATCTCTCGCTCCCAGGTCTTTGACTACGAGATTCCCGCTTCCCTGCGGGGCCAACTGCAGAGGGGGCACATGGTGAGAGTCCCCTTCGGGCCGCGGGTTGTCCGGGGGTTTGTTGTTGCCCTCAGGGCCGAGGCTGATTCGGGTTCGGGTCGCGTTCGGAAAATCCGGGACATCGTCTCCGACGCGAAGTACCTGTCGGAGGACGATCTCGAGCTGGCGGAATGGGTCGCGTCCCAGTACCTGTGCAGCCCGGTACAGGTACTGCGGTCCATGCTGCCGCCCGGTTTTCGCGACCGCACCGGTCCCCCGACGGTTCGCCGACTCGCATTGGCCGCTGAGGATCTCCGCCTGGCCATAAAGGAGCTCGACGGGGCGAAAAAACAGGCCGCGGCGTTGATGGAGGCCGCCCATCTGAAACAGCCCGTGCAGCGCACCCGCCTCGCCCAGCTGGCGGGGGTGAGCACGTCCACGGTGGATGCCCTGGTGAACCGGGGTTTTTTGCGTTGGGTCGATGTTCGCGACGGAGCGCGCCCCTACGACCAGAGGTACCGGCATGACGCCCCTGAGTCGTTGACCCAGGACCAGTCCAGGGCCCTGGAGACGCTCCTCCCGGCCGTCGCGGGGGATGGGGGCAGCTTCCTGCTCTATGGCGTCACCAGCAGCGGTAAGACCGAGGTCTACCTCCGCGTGATCGAAAGGGTATTGGCACGGGGCCGCGGAGCGATCCTGATGGTGCCGGAGATTTCCCTGACGCCCCAGATGGTCGCCCGGGTCAAGGGTCGCCTCGGGGATGGGGTGGCCGTGCTTCACAGTGCCCTGTCCCAGGGAGAGCGGGCCGGCGAATGGCACAGGTTGTTCTCCGGGGAGGCCCGTGTTGCCCTGGGCCCAAGATCAGCGGTCTTCGCGCCCATTGCGGACCTCGGGGCCATCATCGTTGACGAGGAGCACGAGAGCACCTACAAGCAGGAGACGGCTCCCCGCTACCACGCCAGGGACGTCGCCCTGAAGCGGGCGGACATGGCCGGGGCGACGGTGATCCTGGGTTCTGCCACGCCATGCCTGGAGTCCTATCATGCAACCCAGGTGGGGTCGTGCGCCATGCTGCAACTGCCGGAGCGCATCGATGCCCGGCCGATGCCCGCGGTTGACGTGGTTGACATGCGCCAGGAGTGGAAACAGGGACATCACAGTATCTTCAGCCGGCCCCTTCACGAGGCCCTCGAGATGAGACTGGACCGCGGAGAGCAGTCGATCTTATTTTTGAACCAGCGGGGTTATTCTTCCTTTCTCGTTTGTTCCGACTGTGGGCACACTTTCAAGGGCAGCGACTGCAACGTGACGATGACCTATCACCGGGATGGCGCGACACTGCGCTGCCACTACTGCAATGACCGGATGGAGGTCCCGGGGGTCTGTCCAGAATGCAGCGGGCGGGTGGTCCGCCGGGGAGTTGGCACCCAGAAGGTCGAGGCAGCGGCAAGGTCGGCTTTCCCAGGTGCCCGGATCGCGCGCCTGGATACGGACACGGCGCGGCGCAAGGACGCCAGGAGCGAGATCTATGAACGGTTCTCCCGGGGAGACCTGGACATACTCGTCGGAACGCAGATGATTGCCAAGGGTTGGGATATCAGGGCCGTGACCCTGGTCGGCGTTGTCGATGCCGACACCGCCCTTCATTTCCCCGATTTTCGCAGCTCGGAGCGCACCTTCCAGATTCTGACGCAGGTTGCCGGCAGAGCGGGAAGGGGACGGAGGCCGGGCCAGGTGATCATACAGACCACCAGTCCCGACCACCCGGCGATCACCCGCGCCGCGGAGGGGGACCTGGAGGGTTTTTATGCCCGGGAGCTGGCCGATCGACAGCAGGCCCAGTATCCTCCCTTTGTGGGGCTGGTCCGCCTGGTCCTGTCGGGAGAGACGGAAGCCATGGTCGAGATGTGGGCCCACGAGGTGCGTCGTCGCCTCGAGGGCAACGTGGCCCCGGAGGGACAGGTCCGGTTCATGGGACCGGCACCGGCGCCCCTTGATCGACTGCGGGGCCAGTACCGCTGGCACCTGCTGGTCAAGACGCCAGATCTGGATCGCTCCCTTGATGGGCTCAGGGAAGTGATGCACAATATGCGTATGGGGCGGGAGGATCCCCGCATCATGGTCGATGTGAACCCGGCGCAGATGCTGTGATCGTCCCCAGTAGAAGGTTGTGAGGGTGATTTAAAACATGCAGGTTACGGGCCAGGTAGCACCACCAAGCAGGCGGATGAACGTCGTGACGGTCGGGGACCCCGTCCTCGAGGAACCGTCCCAGCCGGTCGCCCGCTTCAACCGCAGTCTCTGGAAGCTGTTAGACAGGATGGTCGCCACCATGTATCACCAGCGGGGCGTCGGCCTGGCCGCGGTGCAGGTGGGTGTGCCCCAGAGAATCGTCGTCGTCGACTACGGAGAGGGCCTGATGGAACTGGTGAACCCGGAGATCACGCACCGGGCGGGGTCGGAGAAGGGTTTCGAGGGGTGTCTCAGCGTTCCCGGCTACATGGGAGAGGTCACCCGTCCCACCGAGGTGACCGTGACCGCCCAGGACCGGGAGGGTGACCGTATTTTTGTTGATGTTGAGGGATGGGCCGCGCGGGTTCTGTGCCACGAGATCGATCACCTGGACGGAAACCTGTTCATCGATCGGAGCGAGGACATCGTGCCGATGGCTCCCAGGACCCGTCTCCGGGTCGTGTTCATGGGGACCCCCGAGTTTGCCGCCACTGTGCTTCGCGAGATGATCGGCGCGAACAGCGCCGTTGTCGGCGCCGTGACCGCGCCGGACCGCCCCGGGGGAAGGGGGCAGAGGCCTGCGCCGTCGCCGGTGAAGACCCTGGCCCTGGCGTCGAGGGTTCCCGTACTGCAGCCCGAATCCTCTGCCGATCACCCGGATCTCGTGCGCCATCTGACCTGGCTGGAGCCCGACCTCATCGTCACCGCCGCTTACGGGCAAATCCTGAGAAAAGAGATTCTCGACCTGCCGAGGTTGGGTTGCATCAACGTTCACGCGTCCCTTTTGCCTCGATACCGGGGTGCCGCCCCGATCCAGCGCCTGCTGATGGCTGGGGAGACCGAGACCGGCGTGACCATCATCAGCATGGACGAGGGGATGGACACGGGGCCCATTTTGCTACAGTGCGCCCTGCCCGTGCTCGAGGAGGACGATGCCGGAACACTACACGATCGCCTGGCCGCCCTGGGAGGGGACATGGTGCTCGAGGTCATGGATCGCCTGGCCCGGGGAGAGATCGAGCCTGAGCCGCAGGACGATGATCTTGCCACCTACGCCCCGAAGATCAGCCGGGATGAGACCGAGATTGACTGGAGCCGAACCGCCAGGGACATTGTCAACCAGGTCAGGGCCTTTTCCCCCAGGCCGGGGGCGTGGACCATGTGGAACGGAGATCGGATCAAGATCCTGCTCGCCTCGGAGGATGACGGATCCGGGGGCGCAGGGGAGGTTCTGACCGTCGCGCCCGGGGGCATCCGGGTTGGCACGGGGGAGGGGACCTGTGTCCTGGGCCGGATCCAGGTGCCGGGTCGACGGCCGATTCCCGTCGAGGCGTTTGTCAACGGATACGACATGAAGCCGGGGGAGATCCTGGGGGGCGCCGGGGAGGGAGCCCATGGGTGAACCGGTCACGGGTGGCACCCGGTCCATGAGCCTGACAGGACGTCCCAAGCGGCTGTTCGTGCAGATGGCCCTGGCAGCAGCGGTTCTCGTGGTTGTAACCGGAAGTGCCCTGCTCTATGCGCTTGTACGACACGCGACCGAGGTCAGGGCGGGCATGGTCCTGCTCCTCGAGCTGGGAATCGTCCTTTTCATCCTCGTCGTCGGTGTGACTCTGACAGCGATCGCCTGGCTGACCTGGACCGACCGGGGGGTTTCGCCCCCGTTCAGGCGAGCGGTGCAGAGCGTCCTGCTGCTGATTCTGCCCCTGGCCGTTTTCGCGGGAAGGATCCTGGGCCGATCGAGGGATGATGTCCAGGCCTCTTTCATTGCTGTCACCAACGCCCTGACCGGCAAGGCGGCCGTGAACATCGACCCGTCACAGATCCTTGTCCTGATCCCAAGGTGCATGCAGCTGGCAGAATGCATCCACAAGGTCAGCCAGGATGTGAACCGCTGCCGCCGCTGCGGGCGATGTCCCCTGGCGAAGATCCTGGAGGCCACCGACGGGATTGACCTGCCGGTGCATGTTTCCACGGGGGGGACGCAGGCGCGCCGGATCGTTAAGGAGACGCGCCCCGAGGTCATCGTTGCCGTTGCCTGCGAACGAGAGCTGACCGAGGGGATCCGTGACGTGGGGGGCTTTGCTGTCATCGGTGTTGTCAACCAGCGGCCCCACGGACCGTGCCATAACACCGATGTCGACGTTGAGAAGCTGACCGCTACGTTGAAGAGGATCATGGCTGAACCTGAGGAGGTGGATCATGTTCTACTTTGACCCGCTCTATTTTATCCTCATCCTGCCGGCACTGATCCTGGCCACCTGGGCCCAGTCCCGGGTCCGGGGAGCCTATCAGCGGTTCTCCCGGGTCCGCTCTTCCCGGGGGATCTCGGGGGCCGACGTGGCCCGGGCCATGCTCAGCGAGGCGGGTCTTGGGAGTGTGACGATCGAATACAGTCGGCGGGGGACATTGAGCGACCATTACGACCCCCGGGATCAGACCGTGCGGCTGTCCCCGGATGTTCACGATGGACGGACGCTGGCAGCCCTGGGAATCGCTGCCCACGAGGCGGGCCATGCCATGCAGCATGCCACGGGCTATATCTGGCTCGGCATGAGGAATGCGATCATCCCGGTCTCGCGGTTCGGGTCGACCCTGGCTTTCCCCCTGTTTTTCATCGGGCTCATCTTTGCCGGGACGACCGGCGAGCTGCTGATGTCCATAGGGCTGATCCTGTTCGGCTCTGCGCTGGCCTTTCAGATCATCACACTGCCCGTCGAGTACAACGCCTCGGCCCGGGCCATGGCGGCCCTCACCGAGGGTGGATACATCACGTCCCGGGAGGCCGGGGGCGTCAGGCAGGTCTTAAATGCTGCGGCCCTGACCTACCTGGCCGCGGCCCTGATGGCCCTGATGCAGTTTATCTACCTGTTCACCATGCAGGGGCGTCGGCGCTAGATGGGTTTCCTGGTTCTCGTGTTTCTCTGGCTGCTGGTGCCGGTGGTCTTTGTCTACCTGTTCATATTGCCGTTGAAGCTGATGATCCGGGGCCTGTCGGACCTTGTCTATTTGCCGGTGCAGCTGCTCACGATCGCTTTCAACCGGCCCCTTCGCAAGAACCACGCCCTGGAGCATGCGACCATCAACGTGCTGGAAAGCCGGTACGGTGCGAGAAACCTCTCGGGCCTGGCCCGCCCGGATGGGTTTTTGATCAGGGGATGGACCGACAGGGTTTCCCTTGAGATGGCTCTGCGGGAAGCGATCACCAGGCTCAGGGCGAACGAGACCCACCTGGCCATACACCTCAGGTGTGGCACCAGCCGGGCTGTGGGCAATATCCTGTTCGCCCTGCTCCTCGTGGTGGCCTTCGTGGCGGGCGGAAGGCTGGATCTGTACGCGCTGATAGTGGGTGGACTGCTTCTGATGTTGATCTCGCCCTACGTGGGCATCATGGCGCAGAGAAGGCTGACGACGGCGAGCAACATCGATGATGTCGTGATCACGGGGATCTCACCGGTCTACGATCGCAGGCCTGGGCTTTTCGGGCTGGGGTTTCTCTTGTTCCCCCAACCGCCCGGGGCCTACTTCATCGGCACCCGGATTCAGAGGTGGCGATGAATGTCCTGGCTCGGCAGGGTACCCTAGTAGGGGAAGGCAGGTTATTTCATGGATCAGCCGCGAGCGATTGCCCTGGACATCTTGAACCGGGTGGAAGAGGGGGGCTGGGCCGCCGAACTGCTCCCTCGGCGGTTGGCAGCGTCGAAACTCGATGAACGGGATCGCAGGTTTGCGACGGAGCTCGTCAATGGGACGCTGCGCCGGCGCCTTCAACTGGACCATGTCCTGGCGCAGCTTTCGAAATACCCCCTGGAGGAGCTCGACCAGGCGGTCCGAAACACGCTGCGCCTGGGCGCCTACCAGATCATGCACATGCGGGTGCCCTCCCATGCTGCCTGCGACCAGTCCGTCCGGCTTCTTCGCAGGGTGGGCCCGGCCCGGGCCACTGGCCTGGTCAACGGGGTGCTGCGCAACCTGGTCCGGCGCCGCGAATCGATCGATTATCCCGACCGGGATGAAGACCCCGCTGGCTGGATCTCCGTCACCGAGAGCCATCCCCTGTGGGTCGTCACGATGTGGATCGAGGAGCTGGGTTTTGAGGAGACCCTCCGGCTGTGTCGGGCCAACAATGAGCCGGCGACGGTTCAACTGCGCGTCAATCGTCTCGGGGACGCTCCCGCCGAGATACCGGGGCAGCTCCGGGCCCGGGGGATGCAGGTCAGCGGGTGTGACATGGCACCCGATGGGCTCCATTATTCGGGGGGTGGGTCGCCCTTTGAGTTGCCCGAGTATCGCGAGGGGCGGGTCTCGGTGCAGAGCGAGAGCTCCCAGATGGGCGCCCTTGCCCTGGGCGTGAGGCCCGGGATGCGGGTGTTGGATGCCTGTGCGGGAAGGGGCGGAAAGACGACCTACCTGGCCGAACAGATGGGCGATTGCGGGGAGATCGTGGCCGTGGATCGGCACCGGTTCAAGCTGGAAGCCCTGGAGCGGGACTGCGACCGGCTGCAGCTGACGATCGTCAGGACCCTCTGTGCCGATGCCACGGATCTGCCCGGGGATCTCGGCACCTTTGACGCGGTACTCGTCGATGCCCCGTGCAGCGGCCTGGGAATCCTCGGGCGTCATCCCGAGGCCCGCTGGCAGAAGGGGCCGAAGATCCTGCAGGACATGCCGGTGCTTCAGCGAAAGATCCTGGATGCGGTGTCCTCCCGGGTCAGGCCCGGTGGGGTGCTCACCTACTGCACCTGCTCCATTGCCCGGGCGGAGAACGCCCGGGTGGTGCAGCGGTTTCTGCAGGAGCAGGCGGACTATGCCCCCGGGGCTCTGCCGCCCACCTTTGCCCCCGTTGCCCAGTCTTCACCGGGGATGCTCCAGATGCTTCCCCATGTTCACGGCAGCGACGGATTTTTCATCGCCAGATTGCAGCGTACGCAGGGGGGATCACAGTGAAGACCGTGCTGATTGGAAGGACGTCACAGGAGCTGGCCCAGATCACCCGGGGCCTCGACTTGCAGGCTTACCGGGCGGATCAGCTCATGGATTGGATGTACCGGCAGCGGGTTGACGATTTCGCACAGATGACCAATTTATCCCTTGATCTGCGCAGGAACCTGGACGAGCGATTCCGGGTCTGTGATATGGAGGTCCTACAGCACCGGATCGGGGCCGAGGGCACGGAGAAATTCGCCTTCACCCTGCGTGACGGCGAGGTGGTCGAGACGGTGATCATGAGGTATGAGCACGGCGTTTCGCTGTGCCTGTCCACCCAGGTCGGATGTGCGATGGGATGTCCCTTCTGCGCCACCGGCGCCGGGGGACTGGTGAGGAACCTGTCGCGCCCCGAGATCCTGGGCCAGTGGTTCCTCGCCCAGAGACGGTTGGATGAGACCGGGGAGCGCATCTCCCACGTGGTCATGATGGGCATGGGCGAGCCCCTGAATAACTACGAGCACAGCCTCAGGTCCCTCCGGCTTCTTCACTCCGAGGAGGGCCCCGGGATCGGCTACCGGAGGATGACCCTGTCCACCGTGGGG
>SKXF01000069.1 GCA_007128555.1 Clostridia bacterium
CGAAGCGTGGGCCAGGGATTCACGCACCAGTGACACGGTGCGGTCCAGCTCCCCGAATCGGTGCAGCTGGTCTCGAAAAAAATTGGTAATGATGGTCAGCTCGGGTCGCAACCTGGGTGTGACCAGGGGCATGGTGGCCTCGTCCACCTCGACGACCAGGGAATCCGTCACCAGTCGCCCAAAGAGATCCGCGTGCTCAACAAGGGTCGTGGCAACTCCGGAGAGGAGATTCGCACCGCTGATATTTCTGACCGTGCTCATCCCCGCAGACTGCAGGATGGAGCCCAGGAGGGCTGCGGTGGTGGTCTTACCGTTGGTGCCGCTGATCACAGCTCTGACCCTGGGGACCGAGTGCGAGATCATCTCAATAAGGGCGGGTTGTAGCATCAGGGAAACGCGTCCCGGCAGCGTGGTGCCCGAACGACGTACAAGCCTCAACAATTTGATCAGGATTTTGCCCACCGCAACGGCTGCTGTGAGGCGAAGACGCAATGGAGACCCTCCATATCCGGGGGCTATATGTTCAGAATCACCTGGAACAGGCCAAAGAGAATCCAGAACCCCCCGATCCAGGTCCAGTCGCGACGCTGCTTGTTGAGCCGCTCCTCAGCGTCCTCCGCATCTGCGAACTTCTCCTCCATCCGCTCGGTAAACCAGGCAGACCTGGAGATATACAGGCAGGCCCCACCCACCAGAAGGCTGAGCACACCGATCATGCCAGAGGGTAGCATTATGGCTCCTCTCCAACCTCGCACGGTCAATGAGGTCAAAAAATGAGGTGTCGGGATGGCGAGATTTGAACTCGCGACTTCCGCGTCCCGAACGCGGCGCCCTGACCAAGCTGGGCCACATCCCGACATCAATACCTTACGGTGCAATGACGTCACCTGTGATGATTCTAACGGTTCGTTGGCCGACAGTCAACATCGGTGAACCTGGACAAGACCTGTTCCAGGCCCCGCCGATAGATGATCCGGTTCTCCTCGTAGTCGCAGTGGTCCAAAAAATCCGAAGGATCAACCCACCGCGCCCCGGCCACTTCCCCTGCTGCGGGTTGAAGGTCCCGGCCCCGGGCTCTCGCGAGGAAATAGGTGACGCGCTTGCACCGCAGGAGCCCCCGCGACCAGAAGCGGTACCGAACCTCGCCGAGACCCTCGAGGACATCGACCGGGATCCCGGTCTCCTCCTCAACCTCGCGGGCGGCCGCCTCGGGCGCCGTCTCCCCCGGTTCAATCCCGCCCTTGGGCAGGGTCCACCTGCCGAAGCGGTCCTCTATGACCAGGAGGCCAGACGGGCCGAAAACAACCGCCCCGGCCGCCCTCCTGCATCCGTCCTCAAGCACTGTGCACCCCCTGCGTCACTCCCACACCTGGGAAACATGCAATACGCGGTAGGCACCCTCCCGCAAACGGTCCACCACTTGCTTGGGTTCGTTCGTCTTGAGGCGAATGATCACGTTGCCCAGGCTGACGTCCTTGTGCACCAAGGTGGCAATGCTGGCGATGCTCTGATCGCACGACCTGATAATCTGGGCAATGTCTGCCAGCACCCCGGTCCGGTCAGGAGCGACCAGCGTGATCCTGCTCCCCGGCTCGGTGAATCCCATCATCTCCACGAACATCCTGCCGACATCGGCCTGGGTGATGATGCCCAACAGCGCCCCCGTGCTGGCCGTGACGGGCAACGCGTAATAGTCACCCTTGTACATGACCGTTGCGGCCTCTTCTAATATGTCGTCTTCGGATATGCTGGTCAGATCCGTCGCCATGATATCCGAAACCTGCTGGGCTCTCACCGACTCCAACTCGGTGCCGCTGAGAATCTGGGACGCAATGTCGAACGCCGTGATGATGCCCACCAGTTCCCTTTTCTTGTCCCTGACCGGGATCGCCTCGTACCCCTCGCTCTGCATGAGATTCCAGACAAAATCCAAGCTGTCACCCGGCGAAACGGTCTTCACCTGTCTCGTCATGGCATTTCCCACGAACATGCCGAGCACCCCCCTCTGGCTGATCTATCTTCCAACGATCGGCACTATTGCGTATTCTCTTCTGCAGGGGCATAATCCTTCCTCGATACCGTCATTTCAGGTCACTCGGATACGTCAATCCCCTGTTCTCGCAGCAGCTCGAGCAGGTAGCCAAAGACCCTCCGGCCCCGGCTGTATTTCCTCGACACATGTTCGCCCCAGCCGTACCGGTCGTAATCGGTGGGATCCTCGTCTTCCTTCTCCAGGGCGATCTTCGCGTTGAGACGCCGGTAATACCCCTCGCGGATCAGGCCGGCATCCATCACGTCGAGGGCGGCATCGACATCCGCCTCCTCGAGGTCGCGGTAACGATCCCAGTGAAGGACGTACTCCAGGGGTACTCTCGGCCGGGGAGGTGGGTTCTCGGCAGGATAGCCCATCACCATCCCCACCAGGGGGTAGACCCGGTCCGGCAGCGAGAAGATCTCCCCGAGCTCCCGCGCCAGGAAGGGAGCGGCCCCCAGGAAGCAGCTGCCCAGGCCATAGGCCTCGGCGGCGAGGACCATGTTCTGTCCCATGTAAGCGACATCCTGGATGCCGAGGAACAACATGCTCAGATCATCGGTGTGATTCTCGCGTCCCCGCGCCTTGATGAACTTCTCCAGCTTGCGGAAATCGATGCACAGCAGGGCAAAGACCGGCGCCGCCCGGGGAAGGTGCCCAAACAGCTCACCCAGCTGCTCGCGTATCTCGGGCTCTGATGTCACCACCACCGAGTACATCTGGCCCGTAAAGGGCGCCTGCTGACCGGCTCGCACCACCTTCTCAATGACCGCCCCGGGAACATCCCGCGCCTCGAAGCGGCGAATGCTTGCCCGCTCCATCATGTTCTCAATCGGTGAATTTCCAGCACTTTCATCCCTCATGCCTGTACGCCCCCATCATCAAGTATGATGTCGCTGTCCACCTCCAGGACGGGAAGGTCCACGTCGACGACTTCCGAATACTTCAGGCCGGTTCCGGTGTTGATGATCATGATTTCGTCCGCAGGATCGAGGTGGCCGTCGCCGATCATACTGGAAACCGCGGCGACGCAGGCGGCACCTTCGGGACAGATGAAGAGTCCCTCTGTCCTGGCCACGAGACGCAGTGCCTCCAGGATCTGCTCGTCGGAAACGGCGACTGCCCGTCCCCCGCTCTCATACAGGGCATCGAGCACCAGGAAGTCCCCGAGAGCCTTGGGGACCCGGATTCCCCCGGCAAGGGTCTGGGCTCCCTCCCAGAAATCCGAATCGCGCCTGCCCTCCTCGAAGGCCCGCACCAGGGGAGCACAGCCTTCTGACTGCACGGCGATCATCTTGGGTCGCTCCGGCCCGATCCAGCCCATGGCCTCCAGCTCCTCGAAGGCCTTCCAGATTCCAATGAGTCCAACGCCGCCGCCGGCCGGATAGAGCACCGCATCGGGGACTCTCCAGCCGAGCTGCATCGCCAACTCCAGCCCCATCGTCTTCTTGCCCTCGATCCGGTACGGTTCTTTCAGGGTGGACGCATCAAACCATCCGTATCGCTCGACGGCGCGGCCTATGATGGCCCCGGCATCGGAGATCAGGCCCTTCACCAGGTAGGTCCGAGCGCCAAAAAGCGAGCACTCCTGCTGGGTGAGCAGGGGCGCATCCTGCGGCATGGCCACGACGCAGCCAATCCCGGCCCTGGCCGCATAGGCCGACCAGGCCCCGCCCGCATTCCCGGCGGTGGGCATTGCAACGGTGGTCGCATTGAGATACCGGGCCATGGAGACGCCGCAGGCAGCCCCGCGAGCCTTGAAGGTGCCCGTCGGATTGAAGCCCTCGTCCTTCAGGGACAGGTTGTGGGCGCCGATCTCCTGGCCAGCATCGGGAAGGGAGAAAATGGGCGTCATGCCCTCTCCCAGGCCGACGATCTCCTCCTCGGGCACGGGAAGGAACTTGTGGAAGCGCCACATATCCTCCCGGCCCCCCTCGACATCCTTCGGGCTGAGGTCTCTTTTCATCGCATCCAGATCGTATCGGACCAGAAGCGGAGCGCCGCACCCACATAGATTCTGCAGCCGGCTCGCATCGAGATCTTCCCCGCAACGGGGACACTCCAGGTGACTCATGTATGTCACAATGATCTTCCTCTCACCATCGTTTTCACACTTCAGGAAACCGTACGACACCCCGTCCGGCCAGATCCAGCACCCGGTCTTCAGCATAACCGAGGCCTGTGAGAATCTCCCGGGTATGCTCGCCCAGGAGGGGAGGCGCCCGTCGGATCTCTCCCGGGGTGCGGGACAGCCTGGCGGGGATGCCCAGGGTCTCGATCTCCCCCTCCGCAGGATGGGTGACCGTGCGCAGCATTTGACGGTGTTGAACCTGGGGGTCCTCAAACACGTCCCTGAGCGTATACACGGGGCCGCACGGCACCCCATGCTCCTCCATCAGCTCAAGCCACTCATCCCGCGGGCGCGTCTTCATGGTCTCGGTGATCCGCTCGACCAGGGCTTCGCGATTCTCAACGCGGTCCGAGCTGCCCGCATAGTCCGGCTCTTCCGGGTCGATGCCCACCAGGGGCGCAAAGCGCGCCCAGAGAGCGTCGTTGCCCACGGTGACATTGATCCACCCATCCGACGTGGGAAAGGACTGGTACGGGGCGATACTGGGGTGGGCCGAGGCGCTCCGGGGAGGAAGTTGGCCACTGGCAAAGAAGTAATGGGCCATGTAAGTCATCCATGAGACCTGGACATCCATCATGCTGATATCAACGTACTGTCCCCGCCCCGATCGTTCGCGTTCCAGCAGGGCGGCACATATGGCGAAGGCCGCCTCCATGCCAGCACCGATGTCGGCAACGGCCACACCCACCCGGATCGGCTCCGAACCCTCGGGGCCGGTAATGCCCATCAGGCCACCCATGCCCTGGAGGATGGCATCGTAAGCCGCCCGCTCACGATAGGGTCCGTCCTGTCCAAAACCCGAGATGGAACAGTAGACCAGGTCCGGGTGGTGCTCCTTGAGAACCTGGTAGTCCAGTCCCAGCCGGGCCGCGGTTCCCGGGCGGAAGTTCTCCAGCAACACATCGCAGTCCTGTACAAGATCGAGGGCAATCCTCTGCCCATCCTCCTCCTTCAGATTCACCGCCAGGCTGCGCTTGTTCCGATTGATGCTGAGGAAATAATGACTCTCGTCACCCACCCAGGGAGGGCCCCAGCTGCGGGTATCATCCCCCCCGTCGGGTCGTTCAAGTTTGATCACATCGGCTCCCATGTCCGCCAGCATCATGCTGCAGAAGGGTCCGGCCAGTACCCTGGAAAGATCCAGGACCCGGATTCCCTCGAGGGGACCTGTCATTATGACCACCTCTCAACGAGATCCCTTCGCTGGCCGGGACACCTTCGGGTGGCCTGACCAGCGATCATGTCAACGGTTAACTTCTGTTCTATGTGAGCTCGTGGAGTAGCCCAGGGACCTCCCAGGGCAGTTGTGCGACCAGGGCGCCGCCTTCCTCCAGGGCCCTCTTCTTGCTGGCGTAATTGCCCCTGTCGCCCACCACGATCGCACCTGCGTGACCCATCCGCTTGCCTGGCGGGGCGCTTCGTCCGGCAAGGTAGGCCACCACCGGGGTGTCCATGGCCTTTATGAACTCGGCCGCGTCTTCCTCGGCCGTGCCGCCGATCTCACCGATGAGAACGACGGCCTCCGTCTCCTCGTCGTGTTCGAAGCACTTCAGAACATCCACGAAATTCATGCCCACAACACGGTCACCGCCCATCCCGACGGCCGTGCTGATCCCGAATCCGGCCCTGGAAAGGGAATCTGCGATCTCGTAGCTGAGGGTCCCACTCCTGGATACGAGCCCGATCTTGCCCTGGGCAAAGACATGACCGGGCATGATGCCGATCTTGCACCGGCCGGGGGTCAGCACCCCGAAGGTATTGGGGCCGATGACCCGCGCTCCCTCCTGGGCAGCGAAGGCCATCACGGCCATGGCATCGTGCAGGGGCACGCCCTCGGTGATGATCACCACGAGCTGCACCCCGGCTGCGATCGCCTCAAAGGCCGCATCCTTGACAAAGGGAGCGGGAATGAACAGCACGGAGACATTGGGGCCGTGGTTCTGAACGGCCTGGTCCACGGTATTGTAGACGGGGACGTTGGCAACCTCCTGTCCCCCCTTACCGGGGGTGGTTCCCGCCACAATACGCGTACCGTACTTGACCATCAGCTCGGCGTGAAAGGTACCCTGTTTCCCCGTGATCCCCTGAACCAGGACCTTGGTCCTGTCATTGATCAGAATCGCCATCGAAATCCTCCTCCCCGCGAAGGATCGCTGTCCGGGCTGCCGCCCTTGCTGCGTCCTCGAGACTTCGGAAAGACGGGATGCCCGCTTCCTCCAGGATGGACAATCCCTGTTCGTCGTTGGTGCCGGACAGGCGGATGACAAGGGGATCCTGCAGACACCCCTCCTCGGCGACCTGTACCACGGCCCGGGCCACATCGTCGCAGCGGGTGATCCCACCAAAGATGTTCACCAGGAGGACCCTGGGCCGGGTTGAAGCCAGGATCCGGAGAGCATTCGTCGTGGCTTCCATGTCGGCCCCCCCGCCAGCATCGAGGAAATTCATGGCGCTCGAGCCGTAGTGCTGCAGGATATCCATGGTAGCCATGGTCTCCCCGGCACCGTTTGCCATGACCGCCACATCGCCTTCCAGCTGCACGTAGGAAAGGCCCAGGCTGGCGACCTTCTCCTCGGTGTCCGAGCGGATCGCGGTAGCGGGATAATCGTGCCTGAAGCTGCTGTCCGCATCAATGTTGAGGCGGGCATCGGCGGCGATCAGGCGGTCGCCACTGACCACCAGGGGATTGATCTCCGTCAACTCTGCATCCTGCTCTCGGAACAACTGGTATAGCGACAGGGCAACCTTGACGAACTGACCCGCAATCTTACCCGACAGGCCGATCTGTTCGGCAATGGCCCGTGCCTGGTAGGGAAAGAGTCCCCACTGTATGGCGATTTCACGCCTGTCGATGTACTTGCCAGGAACTTCCTCTATACTCACGCCGCCCCGGGACGAGGCAATAATCAGGGGACACCGGTTCGCGGGATCCACCGTAATACCCAGGTAAAGCTCTTCATCAATGTCCAGGCGCTCCTCCACGAGGAGTCGGTCGACGGCGTAGCCCCGGATCTCGGAACCAAGAAGATCAACAGCTCTCTCCCGGGTGCTGGCCGGATCATCAGCAAACTGGATGCCTCCCGCCTTTCCCCTTCCACCGGTCAGGACCTGAACCTTCACCACAACAGGACCCCCCAACTCCGCGGCCACGTCGGCCGCCTCCTCCGAATTCCAGGCGACCCGCCCCGCCGGAATGGGTATGCCGTAGTCTGCAAACACCTCTTTGGCCATGTATTCATACAATTTCATTGATCAGGAAAGCCCAGTAACTGCGCGGGCTGTCCTCCCTTCGTCTTCATAGTGACCTGCATGAACGACCCCTACACCGACCATGTCATCCAACGCCGAATTCATGGTAACATCATCCCGGACCACACACGCAAATGGGAACCTTCTCTTCACTGCCAATCATACCCTGCCGCGACCTCAGAGGCAATCTGGCCGGGCCCAGGCACTGCCACCATACAGCCGCGAAGGGAGATCCGATCCGGCAGGCGCTATCGAGCATGTCCCGCGGTCGAAAATGGCCTCACCGTAGTGAGAGTCGATCGACCGTACAGATCATTCAGCTGACCATCGTCAATCGGTTCATGGTGCACGTCGAACCGGCAACACCTGCCGCTCCGTCCCCTCACCTGGACCCACATCACACCGGACCGAGCAGGGGCAACCCTGGACGTGCCACATGTGACTCCCTGCGCGTATGAGTTCCCGTCCAGTTTGCCACGCGTTTTAAGACCAAAATAGCGTTGGGGGTTGGCTGCCACGACGTGATTCTTTAGTATATGAGTATATGGGTGAACTACCGTTGCAACCCCTTGCAGTTAAGGAGGTGGGACTGTCCTTTCGACAGGCATCATGGCAACCCTATTGGCAGCTCAGAACATAGACGGCCTACAGGTGACAGTTACCGGTCTCAGCGTGGTTTTCCTGGTACTGGGTTTGCTGTGGCTCGTTCTCACTCTTCTCAATGTCGCCTTCCGTGAACCTCAAACCCAATCAGCACAACCGCAGCCGCAGCCGGGGCAGCGGGAAGAACCAGAAGAGGAACAGGAACAACCAGGACGGCATACCACTGAGATCGCTGGTCCGACGCCTGAACCCATACCCCGCACACCCATTGCTCCCGGAACCGATCCCCGGCTGGCTGCCGTGATCACGGCGGCTGTGGTGGACACCGTGGGCTATGTCCCGGAACGCATATCGATTGGGCGCATGCAGAGCGGGCAGCGACCACAGGTCGTGGCTGCGATCATGGCAGCGATCACTTCCCACATCGACAGTGACGACGTTCCCAGGTCGGTGCGAATTCAGAAGGTTGAGAGGAGATAGCAGGATGAAAAGGCGCTTGAAAGTAACCGTCAACGGAGAAGAATTCGACGTCATCGTCGAGGAATCAGGCGAAGAGGTCGCCACCACGCCACGCCCCGCCGCCCCAGCTCGAACCGAATCAACTCAACGACCCAGGCCCCGTGCCGTTCCCCAACCCGATCCTGAACCCGAACCGGAGCCAGAGCCGGAACCGGAGCCGGAAGTAACCACCGGCGGACGCGGAGATACGGAGATCACCGCACCCCTCTCCGGTACCATCAAATCGGTGAAGGTC
>SKXF01000391.1 GCA_007128555.1 Clostridia bacterium
CCCCGGCGGATTGCGAAAGACGCTTCCAGCACTGGGATATCCCCGGGGCTGTCGCTCGCTTCTGTCGTGCAGGCGGGATCGTATCCCAGCCTGGATCTCTTCTTTTTGACCTCGCTGCAGCGATATGGCTGCCGTGAGGATCACCGCATCGGCCAGCTGATGCTGAAAAACGGAATCCCGGTAACCGAATGCACATTGCTCTGCAGCAAGCTTCCTGGCGATGCCCTCTCCGTCACAGATCAGGACCTCAATCACCCGATGGCCGATCTCGAGTTCACCGACCCCGGCGTTCATGACCACGGCGCCCCCCACGGTGCCCGGGATACCGGCCAGGGGCTCCAGGCCCGTCAGTTCCCACTCGACGGATCTCGTGAGCAACTTGCCGAGGATCACCCCGGCACCGGCCTCAACCCTGACTGCATCGGTCTCAGCAACGGGTTCGTTCAATCCGGCCAGCCCCGGCGTCGTCTTGATCACAATCCCCTGCACCCCATCATCTGAGACCAGCAGATTGCTTCCAGCACCCAGGGTGTAGATGGGCAGGTCCCGTCTCCGGGCCCAGGACACCACGCGGGTGACCTCTTCGAGGTCAGAGGGGCAGACAAAGACCCGGGCGTTTCCCCCAACTCCCATGGTGGTGTGAGCCTTTAGCGGCTCACAGGTCCTGACCGGACCACTAGTCATTTTACTTATCTCGGCGGCCACTTGTGACCAGTTCATTCAGCATCACCTCCGGGATGCCAGCATCGAATCAATTTCTCCCAGAATGTCACGGAGGGCCTCGGGATGACCGCGGGCGGCGCTCGCCGCTGCCATCGCCTCGATTCGCGCACGGTCATAGATCAGTTCGGACAGGACAGCCTCGAGGTTCCCGCCAGTGAAATCGTCGTCAGCGATGACCACCGCGGCCCCGGCTCTCTCGAGGGCCCGGGCGTTGTGCTCCTGGTGATCGTGTGTCACATTAGGCGACGGTACGATGATCATGGGTCTCCCGGCCACCGTGGCCTCGGCCAGGCTCATGGCACCGCCCCTGCAAAGATACACGTCGCAGGCAGCCAGGGCAGAAGGCATGTCCCGGTGATAATCCATCACCTGGACCCTGTCCCTGGCACCCGCCCCTTCGAGGGCATACCGAACCTGCTCGTAGTACTTCGGTCCCGTGACATAGACAAGGCGAAGCCTGGGGTGCTCTCGAAGGTCGTTGAGAATGAAGTCCACGGTGCCCCGGTTAATCGTCAGGGCTCCCCCGCTTCCCCCGACGACCAGCAACATGATGTCCTCCGGTCCCAGTTCGCATCGTGCCCGGGCCTCGCAACGAGAAGCAGAGACGACCTCCTGGCGGACGGGGTTTCCCGTCACCACCAGGCGCGAGGCGACCCTGGCCGGGAAATGCTCGACACCCTCCTCGGCCGCAGCAGCCACCACCTGTGCAAAACGACTTAGCATCCGGTTGGTCACACCCGGGATCACGTTCTGCTCCTGGATGAGCGTGGGGATCCGCGCCATCTGTGCCCTCATCACGACCGGGGCCGACACGTAGCCACCGGTCCCCACCACGACATCAGGGGAGAAATCTGCAAGGATCCTTCCCGCTCCCCTGAGGGCTTTGACGAGCAGATACAGGCTCCTGGCTTTTCCGCCTACACCACGCCCAAGAAGCCCCTCAACCTTCAGGGCACGAAAGGGTATGCCGGCTTCAGGGACCACCGTGCTCTCCAGCCCCCTGCGAGCACCAACATACAGAACCCTCCGATCGGGGCCCCTCTCAAGGAACCCCCGGGCGATGCTGAGGGCCGGGTAGACGTGTCCTCCCGTCCCCCCGCCGGTGACGATCAGCCGCTTCATCTAGATCCCTCCATCATCAGATCCGACAGTATCTCGAGATGTTGAGCAGTATGCCGATTGCCCCCATGGTAACCATCAGGGAGGATCCCCCGTAGCTGATAAAAGGAAGGGGGATCCCGGTCACGGGAAATACCGAGGTCACCACGCCGATGTTGATCATGACCTGCAGCAGGATCATCACCGTGATGCCCGCGGCGAGAAGACCGGAGAAGCTGTCCGGGGCACAGGCAGCGATGCGGAAACCGCGCCAGGCCAGGACGCAAAACAGGATCAGCACGGCAGCTGCACCCACCAGGCCCAGCTCCTCGCCCACAATGGAGAATATGAAGTCCGTATGCTGCTCCGGAAGATACAGGAACTTCTGGTGGCTGCCGCCCAGGCCAACCCCAAACACCCGACCCGAACCGAGGGCGTAAAGGCTCTGGATGATATGAAACCCCGCCCCCAGGGGATCTGCCCACGGGTCCAAAAAAGCAGAGAAACGCCTCCACCTGTAAGGTTCCAGCATGATCAGGGCATACACAACGGGCACCCCTGTCAGGACCAGTCCAAACAGGTGAATGGGATTGGCCCCGGCGATGTAGAGCATGATGATCACCGTTCCTGCGATGGTCACTGCCGTGCCCAGGTCGGGCTGCATCATGACCATCCCCACCACGACACCCACGATCACAAGGTGCGGCATCACCCCGGCGAAAAACCGCTTCATCTTCTCCGGCACACGGCAGAAACTGTGGGCAAGATACACAACCAGGCACAGCTTCACCAGCTCCGCCGGACTGACAGAAATGGGCCCCAACAGGATCGAACGCTGCGAACCCCTCGCCTCAACACCGATTCCGGGGATCAGGCTCAGGGCCAGCAGGCCAACGGCGACCATGATGCAGGCCCGCGCGTAGCGACGATAGACCCAGTAATCAATCCGCTGCTGCAGAAACAGCATGAGGAACAGCCCGCCAATCGCCCACACGGCCTGGCGTTTAAAGTAGAAGAAGCTGTCTCCGAAGCGCACCCGAGCCGAATAGCTGCTTGAACTGAGCACCATCAGCACCCCGAAGGCAACCAGGACCACCACGGTCAACAGCAAGATCAAATCTGGCGCCCTGCGGCTTCTGGGCTTGGTCGTTCCCCTTCTGGTTCTCACGCTCCCATACCTCTCAACCCTGTGAGAGCTGCAATGACGCAAATAACCTGGAAAAGCCACATAGTCAGAACAACTGTCACCTCGCTCCAGCCCATCAGTTCAAAGTGATGGTGAAGGGGACTCATGCGCAAGAGCCTCCGCCCCCCGGTGAGGCGGAAATACATCACCTGGACAATCACCGATAGGGTTTCCACCACGAACAGGCCCCCGGCAACGACCAACAACAACTCGGTCTCGGTCACAACGGCCAGTCCAGCCAGGGCCGCACCGAGGGCCAGGGAACCCGTGTCGCCCATGAATACGCGGGCAGGATGAAAATTATACCAGAGAAACCCCACGCACACGCCCATCAGAACGACCCCAGAGACGGCGATAACGACCTGTCCACGGGCCACCGCAGCGACCGTGAACACAAGGGCTGCAAGGGCCGTGGCCCCCGCCGCCAGGCCGTCAAGACCGTCGGTCAGATTGACGGCATTGGAGGAACCAGTAAGGAAAACCGCGGTGAAAGCCGGGTACAACAGCCCCAGCTCCAGGCGGGCCCCCGGCAACCAGGGCACTGCAAGGGTGGTACCCCTGTCGGTGAACGTGACCGCTGCCCAGCCCAGGAGTGCTCCCAGGATCATCTGTATGACCAGTTTATCGCGCCCCCTCAGTCCGAGGGGGCGCCTGAGGGCCACCTTGAGAAAATCATCGGCAAACCCCAGGAGGCCCGCGCCCAGGCTCACCCCCAGCACGATCATGACCTCCGGTGTCACCGGGATGGCCAGCAGGAGAACCCCGGCCAGGGCCAGGAGGAAGGCCAGTCCCCCCATGGTGGGGGTTCCCTGCTTGCTTAGATGCCTTCCCGGTCCATCATCGCGGACCCTCTGGCCGAAGTTCAGTCTCCGGAGAAGGGGCAGCAACAAGGCCCCCACCAACAGGACTGCAGCCACTGCGACGACAAATGCCACGGGAAAAACCCAGGGTTCGCGCACCTCCAGAACGGGAAAAATCATCCCTGTGACCCCGCCTGGTCCCCGGTGGTCAGGGGAAACATCTCTTCCAGTGCCTGCACGCAGGACTCGAGCCTACATCCCCGGGACCCTTTGACCAGGACCAGGTCCCCCTCGGCGATCGTCTCTGCGAGGGAGCCGATCAGGGCGTCGTTGTCGGGGAAGTGGTGGTGACTGCCCCCGGGAAACCCCTCCTGCACAGCACCTACTCCAAACAGGGAGGCAAGCTCGCCGACGGTCAGCAGGAGATCAAGGTCTCCGGTGGCGATGTAGCGGCCCACCTCCAGGTGTCGCTCCTGCGCACCAGGTCCCAGCTCCAGCATGTCACCCAGGATGGCCACCTTCCTACCCGCGGCCCGGGTCTGTGTTAGCGTGTCGAGGGCAGCAACACAGGAGGTGGGACTGCTGTTGTAGGCATCATTGAGTATGCGGATCCGATCCCGGTTCATCCACTCCATGCGCATACCCGTCACCTGCACATTCTCCAGCCCATCTCGTATGTTCCCAGGAGATGCCCCCATGATGTGTCCGACGCAGGCAGCCCCAAGGGCATTGCCAACATGATGCCTGCCTGCCAGGGGTAAATGCACCCTTCCGGCCGACACGCCGGCCAGGTAAAGGTCGAACTGGGGCCGCCCCAGGTCATCGAGGGACATGTTCTCTGCCCAGACCCGCAGCTCGTCGTCACGGTTCTCCCCGTAGAAGACGGTCTGAGCCTCCGTCCGCGAGGCGATCCACCGCCCCCACGGATCATCACCATTGATTGCAGCCCAACCGTCCCCGGGGAGGGCCTCGAAGAGTTCGGCCTTGGCCCGGGCGATTCCCTCCAGCGAACCGAGGAACTCAATGTGAGATTCGGTCACTCGGGTGAGCACACCGGCGCCTGGTTTCGCCATCGAGGCCAGGTACTCGATATCGCCCCGCTTCCGCATCGCCAGCTCCAGGACGACAACCTGGTGGTGCGAGCGGAGCTCAAACAGGGTGAGGGGCAGACCAATCTCGGTGTTGAGGTTCCCCTCGGACTTCAGGACCTTGAATCTCTTGTGTAAAACCTCTGCGATCATATCCTTGCACGTCGTCTTGCCGACACTTCCCGTCACCCCGATCACCACGGGTGAGAACTGATCCCGATACCAGGCAGCCACCTCTCCGATGGCCCAGAAGGGATCGGACACCTCGAGGAGCACCTCATCCCGCCCATGGACCGCTCCCTCCCGGACCAGGGCTGCGACCGCCCCGCTGGAAAAAGCCGCATCCAGGTACCGGTGCCCGTCCGTCCTCTCCCCTGCCAGGGCCACAAAAAGATCGCCCTCGCGGACGTACCGACTGTCTGTTGTCACCCCGTAGATTCCTGTCCCCCGGCCCGCTCCCGTGGGATGAGGTGTTCCCAGAACGGAGGAGAGATCCCCGACGGTGAACAGGGGATCGCCTCTGCCCCTTCGTTCATCCAATGCCACGTCCTCACCCTCCCCCCCGCTTCTGCTGACGCAATTTCAGTGCTCTTTGAGCTTCCAGTTTATCGTCAAAGTGAATGGCCTGATCCGCCAAAACCTGTGTTGTTTCGTGACCCTTGCCCGCCAGGACCACGGTGTCGTTCGTGCGGGCAATCTCCACGGCCCTCAGTACCGCTTCTCTTCGGTCCACCTGCACCTCGCAGATGGATCGATCCTCGATGCCTCCCAGTATATCACAGGTTATGGCCTGCGGGTCCTCGCTGCGGGGGTTGTCGGACGTCACGATGAGATAGTCCGCAAGACGTTCAACCACCGAACCCATGACCGGGCGCTTCGTGCGGTCCCTGTCCCCACCAGCACCAAAGACTGCTATGACCCTGCCCCCTGCCACCCTCTGCACAGCCTCGAGAAGATTCTCAAGCTCATCGGGCGTGTGAGCAAAATCCACGATCACCGTAATGTCATCATCCGGTCCGGAGACCACCTCGTAGCGGCCGGGAACCGGACTTGCCTCGGAGAGAGCGTCGGCAATGTCCTCAATGCCCATGCCCAGGCTATGCCCTACAGCCGCGGCAGCCAGGGCATTGTAGATGTTGAAGCGCCCGGGGAGTTGAAGCCTGACCCGCCGGCGATTTCCCGGCGGCAGCTGCAAGGAGAAGACCGACGCATCCGGCGCCATCTCGATATCACAGGCCGTGACCTGTCCAGCGTCCAGGCCGAAGGTCAGAACCCTGGCCGTAGAGCGTCGTTCGATCTCGGCGGCCCGGGGATCATCAACATTGATGACCGCCATGGGAACGCCCCGGTCGAGCCCCTCGTCGGTCAGCATCCCGAAGAGACGGGCCTTTGCCGCCAGGTAGGTCTCCATATCCCCGTGAAAATCCAGGTGTTCAGGGGCGATATTGGTGAATACGCCAACATTGAAGGCGCAGCGGCGCACCCGGTCAAGCATGAGCGAGTGGGAAGAAACCTCCATCACCGCCGCACAGTCCCCGGCGTCGAGCATCTGTCCGAACAACCGTTGCAGGTCGACCGCCTCGGGCGTGGTGAGCTTCGTCTCCATCCGGCAGCCTCCGACGATGTTGCCGATCGTGCCGACCAGGCCGACTCCCGTTCCCCCTGCCCCGAGGACATGGCGAACCAGGTGAGCCGTGGTCGTCTTGCCACTTGTGCCCGTCACCCCCACCAGGGTCATCCTGCCCGTGGGGTGACCGAAGAAGGCGTCGGCCATCACGGCTGCGGCCCGCCGCGCATCAGGAACCACCATCTGCGGCACGGGGGGATCGACCGTAACGAACCTCTCAACCAGGAGAGCCCGGGCCCCACGGGAAACGGCCTCCTGGGCAAAGAGATGTCCGTCCGTCACCTCACCAGGGATGCACAGAAACAGGTCCCCGGGTTTGACCCGCCTGGAGTGATAGGACAGATCCTCGATCTGAACGTCCGCCCGATCCACCTCTGGAATCTCCAGCAGTTCACCATCATCTCTCAAGCTCTGCAACAACAGATCCAACTTCATCAAATAAGGCACTCCTTCCAATCGCACACTATGGGCGCGATGAAAACATGGTGCAACAGCAGGAGCGCCTCGTCAGGGCGAACTCAGGTATAGATGAATGATGGTACCTCTCTGTACGTGGGTTCGCGGTGCAGGCTCCTGCCCTATTATGATTCCAGAACCGGTGACTTCCATGCGGAGACCGAGGGCACCGAGTTCTTCAGCAGCAGACCGAAGCGTCATCCCCATCAGGTCAGGCATCCGGACCATACCCACAGCGGCCGGTTCTTCATCCAGGCGCTCCGTATACAGGAGCACCTGCGACCCCGGGCGGACCTCTGCCCCCTCGGGAGGAAACTGCTCCTGCACCTCGCCGCCCGTTCCAACACGGGTGAAGTCAAGGCCCCTCTGTTCGAGGATCTGCTCCGCCTCCACCACCGACAGGCCCGTCACGCCCGGAACCTCCTGGAGGACCTCCTCGGGTTGCTCGACGGAACTCCCGGGCGCCGGACCTTGCATCTCATCCGGAAATTCCGGGGTGATCCCCAGGTAACGCAATGTCTCGCTCACCACGATCTGGAACACGGGCGCAGCGATCTGGCCACCGTAGTAGATGCCCTGCGGTTCGTCCACCACCACGTAACAGACCACGGCCGGTTCGCTGGCCGGGGCAAATCCCATGAAAGAGGCCAGGTGCCGATCCCTTGACACCACACCGTCCACGGTCTTCTGTGCCGTTCCTGTCTTTCCACCGACGCCATAGCCGGGGATTGCGGCCCGAGATCCCGTTCCCTCCTCCACAACGTTCACCATCAGATCCCGTATTGTGGCCGAGGTCTCCTCCGAGATCACCTGCCGGATCACCTCCGGGGCGAGCTCCCGGATCTCCCCGGTCACCGCATCTTCGATACTGTGTACGATCTGGGGACGCATCAGGTATCCCCCGTTGATGATGGCACTCGTGGCGTTGATCATCTGCAGGGGCGTCAGGGTCAATGTCTGCCCAAAGGACATGACGGCCAGGTCCACCGGCCTCGCACTGTCCTGGGGCGGGAAAATACCCTTCGCCTCGCCGGGAAGATCGACTCCCGTGGGCGCCGTCAGGCCAAAGCCGTGAAGATACCGATAAAAGGCCTCCATGCCCAGGTCCAGCCCCGTCCTGACAAAGATGGTGTTTGCAGACTTGGCGAATCCCAGGGTGAAATCTGCCGATCCGAGACCCTGTCGGTTCCAGTTGTGAATGACCGCTCCGGGCACCCTCACGTAACCCGGATCATAAAAGGGCGTCGACGGGGTGACCACACCCTCCTCGATAGCTGCCGCGCCGGTCACTGGCTTGAAAATGGATCCCGGGTGCTCCGTATCACTGACCAGAGGATTCCGCCAGAGTACCGGGGAGACCTCCGACCAGCGGTTCAGGTCATAATTGGGATAAGATGCCATCGCCAGGATGTGCCCCGTGCTGGGATCCATCATGAGAAGATGGGCCCCGAGGGCCTCCGTCTCACGCACGACCCTGGCCAGTTCGCGCTCAGCAATATACTGTATGATTTCGTCGATGGACAGGTACAGATTGCTTCCCTCAACCGGGGGAGTGTAATGATAGACAGCCTGGGGGATCTCGCGTCCCTCGGCGTCAAATTCCATGGATATTGCCCCGGGCTCCCCTCGCAGAAGTTTATCCATGCTCATTTCGATTCCCTCGAGGCCCTGGCTGTCAATGCCGGCAAAACCAAGGACCCGGGAAGCCAGCGTACCCTTGGGATAAAAGCGCTCGCTCTCCATGGTGAAGTAAAGACCGGACAGGTC
>SKXF01000350.1 GCA_007128555.1 Clostridia bacterium
TCTCAAGGCTATTCCTCCTCCAGGGATGAAATCTGCTGAACGGACAAGATCTGCGATATTTATCCGTTCATTCCTTGTTTACCACGTTCTCCCCAACCATCCCCAATCCTGCCAGGACAGGAAGATAGAAGAATCACGGAGTACATTGGAAGGACGAGCATAGTCTTCGGTGGTAGAAGCCCCCCAGGAGGAATACATCTGAAACATGACGGCAGGGCACCGCCAGGGAGGGGCCCATGATGGCCAGACTGCAAATGCGATATCTGCTCATCGCCAGCACCGTGATGCTGTGTGCCGGTGGGGCAGCCGCCCTTTGGTCCAACATGCTCGGCACGTCTCCAGGCGCTGAAGTTGGCGAGGCAGATCCTCTTGCAGGCATCATCCTTGCCGGAGGCACCATAGTTGACGGAACCGGATCGGACCCCTTCGTCGCCGACGTGGTGATACGCGGAGAGAAGATCGTTTTCATCGGTGATGTTTCCAGGGAAGACCCCGGGGTCCGCATCGACTGCTCAGGTCTGCTGGTAACTCCAGGATTCATCAACAGCCACTCCCACACCTACGAGGTGATCTTCGACCATCCAGGAGCCGGGTCGGCCCTCCTGCAGGGAATCACCACCGAGATCGGTGGAGTGGACGGCAGATCTCCCTGGCCGCTGAGGGAGCATTTCCAGCGGGTGGCCGCCCTCCCGCCCGGGGTCAACTACGGGATGCTGGTTGGCGCGGGTACGATCCGTTCCCATGTCATGGGCTGGGGACCGGGTGACCCCTCTGGGGCTCAACTTGAGACGATGCAGGCCATGGTGAGGATGGCCATGACCGATGGAGCCCTGGGCCTGTCCACGGGGCTCGAATATCTCCCCGGCATCTACACCTCGACCGGGGAACTCGCTTCCCTGGCCCAGGCGGCATCTGAACTCGATGGCGTATACATCACCCACCTCCGCAGCGAGGCAGTCGACATCCTATCGGCCCTGCACGAGGCGATACAGATCGGCGAGCAGGCAAAAATCTCGGTGGGCATATCCCATCTCAAAGTGGTAGGAGAGGCCAACTGGCACCTGCAGAACGAGGTCCTGGCCCTCCTGGATGAAGCCCGGGAGAGGGCACGATCCGAGGGCAGAGAGATATGGTGCGACGTCTACCCCTACCTGGCCCCCGACTACGGCATTAACGTCCCCCTGGCCGAAGCCGTCGGACAGCATGATGCCCACATGATCGTCCCAAAACTTCACGCGTGGCAGCCACCCTATTATCCGCCCATCAGTGGGGAGGATTCGGACCCTTTGCACCAGGAAAATACCCTGGCCCAGCTCGCCGAGCACCATCACCTCTCTCCCGCCGGCATGGCCAGGGTGCTATTGCATGGGGATCCCGATGCCAGGGCCCAGGTGAGCCTGGTCGACCGACAGAATCTCGACAGGGTCATCAGCTGGTCCGGAGCGGTGATCGCAAACGACGCCTCTGCCCGGGATCCGTCGGCGGATCCCATCTCAGACACGACTCGGCATCCCCGGGCCTACGGCAGCTTCGCCCGGGTACTGGCACACTACGTGGGAGAGGGAGCCCTGACCCTACCCGAGGCCGTATCCAGGATGACCGGGATGCCCGCTGCCCTCCTGGGCCTCGATCGCCGGGGACTCGTGCAGGAGGGCTTCTTCGCAGACATCACCGTCCTGGATCCGGGTGCCATAACAGATACCGCCACCTACACCCACCCCGTCTCCTATCCCGAGGGCATCGTCCACGTGATGGTCAACGGGCAGCTCGCCGTCCGGGAAGGGGAACTGGACCCCCGGATCCGTGCCGGCCAGGTCCTACGGCGCCCGACTTCCGAGTGAGTCAACCCTGGCCGACAGTCCATCCCACCAGGCCACCGGTTGCAGAGCCGGGTTTCTTGCCCCGGCAAATGCTCCCGGTCTCAAAACCCGTACAGCGCTGATCGTTCATCAGGCAGTTGATGATCATCGCCTCGACTCGTTGTCCAGGAGACAACTCACAGCGTGTCTCATCCCATTCCATCATGTGATTTATGGTTTGGGCAGGCCAATGTCTCGGGACCGCTTATGTAGTCCTCCGTCATGGGTATCCCCCCTCTTGAAGCCGGATCGAATGCGAAGCGTGGTGGGCGCTGCGTAACACCACCAAAGACCCCGGACACATCGAACCTATCGCTGAAGTCGATAGGAGTGAGCAATAACCCGCTCGAGATGGAGGAATATACCACAGATATCACCATGAGCATTACTTGAGGCTTAGGGGGCACGATCGATGACCCTCCGGCAGCCATCTCGCCTGCGCAAAACTCGCAACTGCAACAGCGCAAACGCCTCTTGCTGAGTCTACTTGACACGGATCTTCCATCCCTGCTACCCTCGGTTTGTAACATATTTCCTCTCGGGGAGGAAAGACTATCTGTCTTGTCACGTTACCTCACGTGGTAATCATACTCGTTTGAGGGTAAGGGGGATTAGCAGTGAGAATTTGTGCAGTCGAGGTCATCCCATATGGGATACCTATCGATGGATTTGCTGACGCTTATGCGTCGTTTGCGACTTCCAATGCTGTCATTGTCAAACTCCGTGCGCAAAACGGTGTAGAAGGCATTGGCGAAGCATGTGCTTGGGAACCTGAATTCTATGGAGAAACACTTGAATCCATATCATCCACGATCACCAACTACCTCGAGGCTGGTATTTTGGGAAGGGATCCGTTTGATATCGATCCCATCATGGCTTGGGTCGATTCAAAGCTGGCGAAGGTGACCTGCGTAAAAGAGGGAATCAACCTGGCCCTGTACGATCTCGTGGGTAAGTTGCTTGGCGTGCCTGTGTCGACACTTCTCGGCGGTCGCTTCCGCGAATCGATCCCAGTTGCTGCAGAGATCGGTGTTGATACCCCGGAGACCATGGCACAGAACGCACTACGATTAGTAGAAAGAGGCTTTCGGGTAATCAAGATCAAGGGCTCACCGGACATGACTACGGATATCCCCCGGATCCGCGGTATTCGCGAGGCGGTGGGCCCCGACATTCTGCTCCGGTTGGATCCCAATGCGGCGTGGACGACGCCGGGCACGCTCCGCGTCATGCAGGCAGTTGAGGACTGCGACCTCGAACTCCTGGAGCAACCAATCCCGGGCTGGGACCTCAAGGGAATGGCCCGTATACGACAGGCGATCGATGTTCCGTTGATGGCAGATGAGGGAATCTGGACTCCTCAGGATGTGGTCAAACTGAGCGAGGAGGGTTCCGCAGACATCATCAATATCAAAATTGCGAAGTCCGCGGGGTTGTCCCTAGCCAAACGGATCGAGGCGGTCGCCGAAGCCGTCGGCATGCCCTGCATTATCGGCACGGAGATCGAACCCGGAATGTCTCTCATTGCTAAACTCCATCTTGCGAGCTCGCTCAGGCAACACCCCTACGCTTCTGAATTTACCGAGCTCTCTTTGCTGAAAGCCAATGTTCTTGATTACGACGTCAAAATTGTAAACGGAGAAGTTGCCGTACCCGACGGACCGGGGTTTGGTGTTAATCTCGATGAGAGAGTATTGCAGCAGTATCGCCTGAAGATCTAGACCGAGTTTTCATGGTAAAGGTCAGAGGAGTCTCAACACAATGGGGTTACTCAATGATTTTCAGGCTCTTCGCCAATCGAGTTGATGCAGAATAGATTGCACGAGCCTGCTCCAGGCGCTGCCTGGTGGGAGCGGGAGATGGGTCTTTCTCTTGTGCTCCCAGCTCCCACTCGCATTGGCATAGAAACGACACCGGACACCGTCATTTGCCTCAAAGTGCACACATCACCACGCCAATAAAGTACAGGCTTTCTCTCAAGAACCCCTGCGAGTCTTCACCATGGGTTCTGGCTGAAGGTACGGAACTTGTATTCCTTTGGGGGAGTCCGGTCCTGCAAGTGTCGAACAAAGTACTCCCATCTCTTCCGTGTGATATATGGATCACTTCCAGATCGGTGTATCCCATTAGGCAAAATGAACAAATCGAAGTCCTTGTTGGCTTTGACCAGAGCATCAACAACCTTCAACGTTGAAGCAATGTGGACATTCTCGTCCATATCACCGTGCATCAACAGCAGCTTCCCCTTAAGATTCTTCGCCATGGTGACATTAGACTGCTCATCATAGTGGTCCCCTACGGGGAGACCCATGTACCGTTCTACCCACGTCGCTTTGTCCATGCGATGGTCGTGATTTCCGGCCCAAGAAACGGCTACCTTGTAGAAGTCGGGGTAAGCTAGCAATGCCTGTGTACTTGAGTATCCGCCCGCTGAGCCGCCGTAAATCCCAACCCGATCCAGATCCAGGCACGGGTACTGATCTTTCAGTTGGTGCATTGCCGCGATATGATCCGCCAATCCGGCATCGGCCAGGTTCCTGTAGGAGAAGCTACGATAGCGGTTAGAACGATAAGGCATTCCGAGCCCATCGACATTAACAACGATAAACCCAAGTTCTGCAAGAGCCTGATCCTGCCAAAACTGGGGACCTCTTTCACCTCCTGCAAATCTCACCGGAGCTCTATTGGTGTGGGGACCCGCGTAGATACCATCGATCACCGGGTATGTCTTCTCCTCATCAAAATCGGTGGGAAAGATCATCACACCATAGATGTCAGTCTTTCCGTCTCGAGCCTTGGCCATAAAACGAACAGGAGGACGCCAACCCATGCTCTTCAATCTGCTGATATCGGCCTCCTCCAACACCTGCTCAGACGACCCATCAACCTGCCTGAACACACTGACCGGTGCCAGGTCTACCCGCGAGTAGGTATCAACGTAACACTCACCAGAGGGCGAGACGTTGATCTCATGATCAGCATCCTCAGGAGTGAGCAACTCCTCTCGTCCACCGTCCAGCGAGATCCTGTACAGATGGCGGTAGTAAGGATCCTTACCCGGCTCTCTACCCGAGGCTGTGAAATACACCATTCTTTCTTGCTCGTCGATGTGATGGATCTCTCGCACCACCCACGAACCGGCGGTGACCTGTCGCTTGAGCTCACCGCTGCAAGAATCGTACAGATAGAGGTGCCCCCATCCATCACGGTACGAGTACCAGAGAACCTCAGAGGTGTCCTCGAGCACCATCCACTCCTTTACATCAACACCTCCTTGACCGTAACCGGGTCCCACGTCGATACCTGTATCCGCCGTCTCTTCCACCAGCAACTGTCCATCCCCCGTATCCGGATCTACCCGGAACAGGCGTACGGACTGGTATCCCCGCTCCCTTCTCAAGGCGTATAGTTGCTTTCCATCATTGCTCCACCATAGCGTCTGCATTCTCGGTGGACCGTAATAGACGCTGGGAGCGGGCGGAAGGTTGATCTCTGTCTTTTTGCCAGTCTGCGCGTCAAATATGTAGTAACTGCTCATGGCAGTGTTCTCATCGCCGGGAAGAGGATAGACATAAGAGTAGATCCTGGGTCGCATGGTCCCGTCGGTGGGGACGGACTGGACCAGTTCAAGGGTCTCAGCAGACTGTTGGTCAATCTGATAGGTCACGAATCTCGACGAATCGGGAGACCATTGCACATCGGGTTCCTCGAAGCCTCCCTGTTCATCCAGTCCCGCCACCACGATGGGTGAAGGCAGGGGTGTTGCATAAGCAGTGTTCTCTTCCCCGTCCTGAGTAATCTGAATCTTCTCATCCGAGTTCATGTTTCTTACATACAGGTTGTGCTCCTCAAGACCCACTGCCCATTGCTCATCCGGAGAGAGGATCTCCTCACCATCCTCCTTGCTTACGCAATCGACCCGCGTACATGCATACGTCTTCAGATCACAACACCACCGGGTCCCGTTCACTTCAAACTCTATAGCGCCCTGCTCAGAGTTGAAATCGAAGGTATCAAATGGCAGATCCACCGCAGTAAAAAACTCATCAGTCACCTGAGAGAGCTGTACCGCTAGTCGCTCGTGGTCAAAAGCAGACTCAACCGTTCCAGCACACGGGTCAACCAACTTAAAACCGTGACCATCCAGCGTTCGATCCCTGTACCAAAACCTATTCCCATCATTCATCCACTCGGGCTGCACCTGGTCATGAGCGACCAAGTTCGGAGCAGTGTCCGGCAGGAACCGCTCTGCCCTGGCAAACGCCTCGGCGGCCACGCTCTGACATTCTTCACAACTGCTCATATGCACGTAGAACTCCTTCCAAGAATAGCAACCCCTCAAGAATGCTATGGCGAGTAGAACTGGCGCGTTTGAGTTTCCTCTCGCTACCTGTTCTCAGTAAGACGCACGGCCCGATACTTACAAGTTCCTCATCTTCTGCGGATTCTCCTCAGGCAGTATCCCATCCTGGCTCAATCGGCTCCGTTTGAATCTCGATCTCGATGGAGTTATTGACGTGATGCTCAATAACCTGGCAGTCGAAGGGAGTGGACACAGCACTGGTGCCCACTCCCCGGAATTACCGTACGGTGGCCTCTATTCAGAGATCCACGCCTTATGGAACTTGAATATCTTCTCGTTAATGCTGTAGTCCTGCACCCTCGGATGCACAGCATATGTGGCAACTTGTTCCCAGAGAGGAACATAGATCTGTTGCTCGATGATCAGGTGCTGGAGTTCTGATGCAAGCTGTATCCGGTCATCCATGATCATACTCCGATTCAGCTCATCGAAGAGTCTCTGCACCTCATCGGCGAGTTCCATGATCTCTGGATCCTCACTCATGTGCATTCTGTGCACGTTCCAATAGGAATCGCGAGGCAAATTGGCTCCAGTCATTCTTACGGCACAGCTCAGACCGCCCTGCGAGTGATAGGTTACGTCAAAGTCAGCACCCACCCAGTAATCCAGATAAGTACCCCACTCGAGCGTAACAATGTCGGACTTGAAACCCAGCCTTCCGAGCTGTTGCTGGATGATCTGGTTGTACCGCTGGTGATCCTCATGATCTGCGGAGAGAATCTCCACTTCGAGCACCTGTCCGTCACGATAGCGATAGCCGTCATTCTCCAGTATCCAACCTGCTTCATCCAAAATGGAAGCAGCCAGATCCATGTCGAAATCCCTGGTCGGAACAGTGGGATCGTGGTACGGGGAGTGCTCGCACACGCCAGCCGGAGTGACATCCGCTCGGCCGTGGAGCATCCTGTCAATGATCATTTCCCTGTCGATGGAATGGCTTATCGCCCGGCGGACCGCCAGCTCCGAGCAGGGCTCTCGTGACAGGTTAAGGCTGATGAACTGCGCTCCCGCAGAGCACCGCTCGTCGAGGACGAAGCCGGCATCGGCTATCCTATCAATGTCATCGGCACCAACTCCGTACAGGATGTCAATATTCCCAACCTCTGCCTCAATGATCTGAGTCGCCTGTTCGGGGATGATCCGCATGCGGAGCCGGTCCACGAAGGGAACGTGGCCCCAGTAACTCTCATTCCGGACCATCACCAGTTCACTGTCCCGCTCGTACTCATGGAAAACGAACGGGCCCGTGCCCACAGGTCGGTTGGCGAAATCCTCGCCGAGTTCCCGGACCGCCGTTGGGCTGACCATGTTGCTCGCCCATCCGGCGAGCGTACTGGGTAAGAATAAATAATCGGGTATCAGAAGGTGGAACCGGACTTCATATTCGCCCAATACCTCCACCTCGCCGAGGACATCCACCAGGCCTACCCTATATAGCGAACCCACATCCTCATCCAGGATCCGGTCGAAGTTAAACTTCACCGCTTCAGCGTTGAAGGGTGTTCCATCGTGGAACTCAACTCCCTGGCGCAGCTGAAGTGTGAAAGTAAGATCCTCTTCGGAGAACTCCCACTCCAACGCCAGACCAGGTACCAGGTTGTCATCCTCGTCTTTTTCAATCAACCTGTCATACATGGGAGCGATGGCCCTCATGCTGAGCCAATCCCTCTGCATGTGAAGATCCAGAGACGTCGGGCTGCTTGTAAAAGGAACAACAATTTGCCCGCCCCTACGAGGCTCATCATCTGGTGTGGGCTCGTCAACCGGATCTTCCGCTTCTTCTTCAGGTGCACATCCAGTGATAGCAAACGTCGCAAATACAACGAGCAGTATGACCAGAGCAACCCTCCAGAACCGACCCTTATGTTTAACGCTCACATTCAACCCCTCCTTTTAAGGGTAGCACTTCAAATTTCACCGTCGTGAACACTGCCTGTTGTCCCCCTTCAATAACTCGTCCTCTCCATCACCTCCCTTCGGTTCCTCTGCTCACATCTGCTGCCTAACCGCAACCCACAGAAATCACTGAGTCAACCGGGGGTCCAGAGCATCCCGCAGGGCATCACCCACGAAGTTTATCGCCAGTACCGTGATGAATATTGCCAGGCCTGGAAACATCATGACGTGCGGGGCATCCCTGATAAATCGGCGTGCCGCTCCGATCATCGCTCCCCATTCGGCCGCGGGCGGCTGGACACCGAGGCCCAAGAAGCTCAACCCTGCCGCTGTCAGCAAAGCTCCAGCCACCGAAAGGGTGGCGTGCACAATTATGGGCGATATCGTGTTGGGTAATACGTGCCGGAACATGGTCCGCAGCTGCTTACTTCCCACGGCCCTGCTCGCCTCAACATATTCCTGTTCCTTGATCGACAGAACGTTCCCCCGGACAATACGGGCAAATCCAGGGGTGTTCCAAATAGCCAGGGCGATGATGAGGTTGTTCAACCCGGGACCCAGTATGCTAACAACGAGGATGGCAAGCAGCACACCTGGAAATGACATCA
>SKXF01000320.1 GCA_007128555.1 Clostridia bacterium
ATGCAATAACTGAGGGATCAGGCACCCAGCCACTCGCCAGGACGACGTCCCATCAGGTAGCCTTCTTCGATCACCGCTGCTCCGTTGACAAAGGACCAGTCAAGCCCCTCTGCACATCTTGCCGGATGGTCGTAGTTCAGATCATCAAGGATCGGATACCGCAACCTGAACGGATCAAAGATCAACACGTCCGCGCGATACCCCTCGCGCAGCAATCCCCGCTCGGAGATCCCCATGCTGTGGGCCGGGAGGCTGGTCATCCGCCTTATGGACTCCTCGAGGATCACGCCTCGCTTGAGGCAGTACCGCAAGAAGATGGGAAAGGTCCCCGCCCGGAACACGTCATAACGGGCGAAGGGATCAACCACATCCCTGCCGATCACATCAGACCCGGGACATAGAAACGGATGAGCCATCACCCCTGGCAACGGGTACGGGGGTTTGCGGTCGTCACGCCGTGTACCGAACATGAAGCCTCCGGTGAACCGATCATCGGCCAGCAGGGCAAGTACGACATCGTAAGTGTTCGGTTCCACTCCCAGGATCCCAGCGGCCTGTTCCACCGTGCGACCTTCCAGTCTTCGATCCCCACTGTTGGCGATCAACACGTCCCCGGGAGACTGTTTCAGGAAGCCACTGTCCCTGAGTTCAGCTGCCACATCTGGATGGCTGCCAGGTTTGGCCAGAACCTCCTCAAACGCCTCAACGGATCGATTGAAGAAGCTCTCACACTCCCCCATGAGAGACTTCACGGTGCTCTGACGATCCAGAACATATCCCGTGGACTTGGGGATCGTGTCAACGGTAACGTCCTGCCCAGCTGCCCTGGCCTGGGCCACGATCTCGTAACAATCTGCCGTGACCCCCATGTCCAGGTGGGAGATCTGCAGGCGCACCCTGGCGCGCCGGGCTGTCTCCAATGCCTCCTCTACCGCTCGAGCGTACGACGACGGGTTGGCAAAGTCATACCCGCCCTCGTACCGGATGTGCGTCGCATAGACGCCACCGTGCTCGCGAACGGGTCCGAGGAGCTCCACGACCTCGTCCATGTCGGCATAGAGTCCGGGGCTGTAGGAGAGACCGGTCGACATGCCCAGGGCACCCTGGCTCATCCCTTCATCAACGAGTTCCAGGGCGCGTCCCATCTCCGGATCGGTCATGGGCCTGTTCAGCGATGCCCGCCCCATCACGTGCCACCGCAGGTAGCCATGCCCGAGCAAGACCCCGGCATTGGGGCCCGTCCCCCCCACGTGCCTAAGGGCTGCGACATAGCCGGGCAGATCCTCCCACTCGAAACCCCTCTCGAGCAACCTCTCCGCAATGGGCTCTCCCCGGTAATCGGCATGGGCGGACAACGGCCCGGGTATGACACTGCTTCCACAGTTGCCTGTCACCAGCGACGTCACACCCTGCCGCAGGTAGACCTCTTGCATGGGGCTCTCGAGAAGGTACAAACCTACGTGGGTGTGTGGATCGATGAAGCCAGGCGTGACCGCACGCCCACGGGCATCGATCAGCCTCCGAGCCTCTGGGATGGCCTTCCGATCATCGACAACAGCCGCGATCCGGCCACCATCGATGATCACGTGCCCCCTGAAACCCAGTTCGCCCGTGCCGTCTATGATCTCCCCGTTTATAATGGCTACATCTGGCTTGTGCATGGCATTTACCCCTCACCGTCGTGGTGGCATCGAACTACAGCATTCGCCTTCCCTGGACAAAGACGCCCTCGACCCTCTCATAGGACGTCAGATCGTCGAGGGGATTCCCATCCAGAACCGCGATGTCGGCCAGGAAACCCGGCGCCAGCCGACCCGCCTGGTCCCCGAGACCGAGCGCCTCAGCAGCTACACGGGTCGCTGAGGCCAGGACCTGCCTGTTGCTCATCCCATTGAGCCCCATGAGTTCCAGCTCTGCAGCATAGTCGTCCATCGGGTTCAACATGGTGCCAGCATCACTTCCCGCAGCGAAGCGTGCCCCAGCAGCGACCATCATCTCAAACCCCTTCAGAGACTGCTCGGAGAGGTTTCGAAGATAGGCAAGCCTCTCCTTTTCAAAGGGAGACAGTTCTGCCTCGCGGGCCTCGAAATGCTTGAAAAGACGCCAGGAAGCCGTCAGGGTAGAGCACACGAAGATGCCGGACGAGGCGATGCGCTCAATGAGGTGTTCGTCGAGGCAGTAAGACGTCTCCCCCGTGAGGAGCTCGGCATGCTCGACGCCGTCAAGGCCCGCTTCCACGCACCTGGATACGGTCAGGGGGTTGGTCGCATGGGCCGTTACCATCAGTCCCCACGCATGGGCCTCGTCGACAATGGCCCTGAGCACGTCGGTGGTAAAAAGGGATTCCCAGGTCCGGGGCCCCTTCTCCACAACACCCCTGTCCCTCTGGTAGTTCACCCGGCCACCACCGCTGGCGTACACCTTGATGAAGTCAACGTCCTCCCTGACGAGGTTCCGGACAGCGACCGCTGCATCCCGGGTGCCATACACCTCGAATCGCGTGTCGGATACGCCCCCGGTCAGACCTGGGCCAGAGTGGATCACTCGGGGTCCATCAATCCAGCCGCCTCGCAGAACCTGGGCCACCGAACGCCCGAATCCAGCGGGTATCCCGCAGTCCCTGACCATGGTCAACCCGGATCGCAGGGCCAACCCCAGGTTGTGCGCAACAACCAGGGCCGACTCCACGCTGCCCGAGATCCTCTCTTCGCCGACGCTCCCGTATCCTGGCATGGCCAGGTGGCAGTGTGCGTTGATGAGTCCCGGGACCAGGAAGCCCCTGAACCTGTAGCAGTCGTCTGTGCAGCGTCTCTCGTCACAGTCGAAGGATGCACCTTCCTCGACAGAGGTGATCGCTCCATCTTCAACGACCAGCTTCACATTGCGTGATACACCTTCATCGGCATCCAGAATAGCATTGTCGGCACATATGACGATGCGCTCGCCCCCGCGCCCCAATGATCCGGGAACAAATCCGTCCGGCAGTTCGTTTCTCACGCTACCCCTCCCGTTCCATACCAGCTGTCAGACCCTGAACCGACGGCCTCTGTATACAACACGTATATTGTGGCTATGGGTACGGTATATTCCACACACACTGGCTCATTCCTCTTTCCCTGGAACAAATGCCAGGTGGACTGGCTACAGCGCGCAGGCAACAGAAACACTCCACCTGCACCATACACGAGGAGGCACTTAAGCGTCGAGGGAACAGTCTGGGATAAGTGGTTGAAACGGGATGAAATGTAAGTCAGCGGGCTCGCATGCACTGCGAGCCCCGAGAATCCGGTCAGATACCCGCATAACGGTGAAGAATGTCAATGTGTGATCGTTCTGCCTCAACCAGGCTGCAGACCCTGTCGGTACCATCCACCAGCAGGTACTCGTCCCCCCTGTCTCTTCTTCCGCCGCCGCCCACCCCTGCGTTGAATACGACAGGCAGGCCCAGCTCATGCCAGAATAAAGACCAGGGGCCACCTCCCCCTGCGTAGGGCCAGACCGCGGGATCAAGCCCCATGGAGCGGTAAGTATCCATGGTCGCGCGCACGATGTCAGCATCGCGAGGAATTCTGAAGGGGTCATGGGCTGCAATGACCCGAACATTGACATCGGCAAAACCCCTGTCGCGCAGATGCTCATTGAGGCAGGCAAGGGCCCGCTCACAGGTCAACCCCGGTGGAAGACGCATGTCCACCCGCGCCGAAGCCTGTTCGGGAAGGGTGAATACCTCCGAGCCGGGACCGGTATAGCCGGCCGCAATGCCGTTGATGTTGATCGTTGGACTGTATAGAAACTCCAGGAGAAGATCCCTTCCGTCCAGTCCACCTTTCGTGGGCATGCTGCCGACCCCCAGCAACGAAGAAACGTTATCGGAACGGGACAGCAGATCCTCAACGATGTCTGTGTCCTCATCGGGAACGACCGCGTCCCAGTGATCCAGCCCTGGGATGAGGATTTCACTTCCCGTGTGATCCGTCAAAGATGCCAGGGCGTGGACCAGGTGACTGGCGGGACTGTCCAGGACCGTCTTCAGAGAACTGTGAACCGACATCTCCCTGGGCCCCCTGCCCCACCTCCGGCCCGACACACACAGCTCCAGGACGAGGAACCCGCGGTACCCCAGGTGAACGGAGACACCACCGGTTCCACCCTGGCTCATCCCTCCCGTGAAAACGGCATCGGCCCCGGCCAGGCGGTTCCTGTATTTGTCAAACATGCTCCCATAATGGGGGCTTCCCAGGATCTCCTCGCCCTCTATGAGCATCATGACATTAACAGGCAGGGTGTCGGTCCGAATCATGGCCTCGAGGGCGTTGATCCAGGCCATGAGAGGCCCCTTGGGCGAGCTCGCCCCCCTGCCGACGATCACCCGTCCATGCTGGGCATCATCAACCATGCGTCCCGCGAAGGGCCTGTAGGTCCATGGGCGGGGCCCCACTGGGCGGGAGTCAAAGAACCCGTAGCTGGCCACGGTCCTGTCAGCCCCCGCATCCACCGCGGCCCAGATTCCCGGATATCCATCGGTCTCGACCAGCTCGACCTCGTCAAAGCCTGCCTGCTGCAAGTAGCCCTTCAGCAGCCAGGCCCCCTCGACAATGCCGATATCCTCCGTGCTGATCGTCGGTTGCTGGACAAACTCCATGATCCGTCGCAAGTGCGCATCCTCGTTGTCGTTCAGGTACTCAAAGGCCCTAGATTCTCGGGGTTCCAACGGTTCCACCATCCTTCCTCTGGTGATCTTCTGCGGCACGAGATTCATCCCTGGCCAGGTGCATTTTGATGACGTTCTCGAGGGTCCCCAGCCCCACGTAGCCGGCCGAAAACAACCACTCTGATAAGATCCTATCATCCAGCGACAGGCGGGACGTCATCTCCTGTAGCCACCTCAACCCGTAGTAATAGGTGGTCATGTAACCGGGCAGGAGTTCCTGGAAGTGAACCTGCCCGCGGGCAACCCCGGCTGATAGCCCCAGGGTCTCCCGGTAAAGGTGCACGACCTCCTCCGGGGAGTGTCCGAGCATGTGCAGAGATAAGTCGGCCCTGATGCGCGTGATGGTATGTAGTCTTCGGTAGGCGGCAAATACCTCGAAGGAAGGTCCGAACACCTCGGCAAGGAGCGTCTCCGACCGGTGCGCTATCCCCTCCACCAGGGGACTGGAAGGGTGACTGAGCGTGTGCACCTTGAAGGATCGGGGCAGGTCAGATGCCGAGATCTTCACGCGCTGCGCGTGATGCCCCGGGTAGCACTCATGCAGGGCGAGCATTTGCAGCCAACCAGGGGACAGGTTCCTGTAGTTGCTGGTGTTGACCAGCACAGCGCCACGGAGATGGTGCGACAGCGGACTGGGACTCATGCATCCTCCCCAGGGATAGGTCTTCTCCATGTGTGGGGGAACGGGCAACACATCGCAGGTTTCCCCGGCGGGAAGGCGAATGTGCTCGGAGGACGCTTCCCTGGCACGCCCAAGGAACTGTCTCATCAGCGCGATGGCCTCTTCCGGCGAACCCAGGCTTCCATCATCGGCCTGTACATAGTCGGTCATGCTCTTTCGCCCCAATCGCTTCCGCGCCAGCTTCAGGAAACGATCCCGACTGCTGATCAACGCCTCGTCACACCAACGGAGCATCTCGTCGGCATCAATGTCCCAGAGGGTCTTCAACCTGAGCCGATAGGGAAGGGTCTGGACCTCCCCCTTCCCGGACATGCCCGCAATAGTATCCATCGCCCCTTCCAGGGAGCCCTCAACGAGGCGTAGGGCCGTCGACACCCCCGGGTCACCGGCACCATGGTCCGGCATGTACTCACCCACAGCCCTGAGCAGTGTCCCGAGATATTCTGTGACGGCCTTCCGCGCCGCTGGCCCCACCTGGGATGTCCGCTCACAAACAGCGTCCACCAGGTCTGCCACCCCCTCCAACTTCGTTGCCAGGATCCCATCCTTCTGCCTCCGGCTTCGCCCATCCAACAGCAGGAAACGATCAAGGGTGTACCCCACATCTGCAAGGTATCGATGGGGAGTGGCCCTTTCATCGACCAGACGAAATGCCAGGGCCTCCGCGAGGTTTGTGGCGTGGTGCAGGATCACGTCCTCCCAGGCCCCCTGGGGGCTCTGCAGCGCCAGGTCCCTTCTCAGTGCCACGGTCTCGGATGCCATGTGATCGAGACGGTCATCCGTCGGGACGAACACGTCATTATCAGTGTGCAAAACAGCATCGTACCGTATCCACAAATCTGCAATGCGATCATCGAGGGCCCTGAGTTCACCGGAGACGCTCTGTTCCAGCGCTCCCAGGCCACAACACATCCCAGCACCCTTGGGGCCACCCTCCCGGGCACCCCCTTCTTCCTGGCTCGTCATCATGATAACCTCCAAGAACAGCGGGTTCACAAACGCACCCTAATGAAGCATACTTAGTGTATACATTGTAAGGGTTCTACCGCGACAGCGCCAAGCCCTGTCGGGGCAGATCTTGCAACTGAAGTTCCTGGAGGCATACGATGATAGGCTCCGAGATGATACCTCTTCTGAGGAAACAGAACCACGCGTACTGGATCGCGCTCTCTATGAAGATGCTCCACGGCCTCGGCTGGTTCCTCGTTTTCCCGATTATGCCGGTTCACGCTCGTCAGCTGGGCGCGAGCCCCCTCATCGTCGGCCTCTTAATGGCCACTCCAGCCATTTTCCAGATGTCCATCCCACTGCTCGGGGGAACCATCACGGCCCAACTGGGCAAAAAACGGATGTTCCGTTGGGCCTTCACAGCGGGCATTCTCTCCGCAGGCGTATACTTCGCAGCCCCACAATACCTGTGGTTGTTCCTGGGACAAGTGCTGCTGGGAACCAGCCACGCATTTTTCGAGCCCTGCTTCGGCGCTCACCTGGCCGACCTGGCAGGGCCCGAGGAAACAAGCCGGCTGCTCGGCTTCGCCATGGGGCTTCATGCGATCAACGCCATGGTGGGGCCGGCCACCGCGGGCTACCTGATCCATGGTCTCAATCCCGGAGCCGTCTTTATGCTGTACCTGTTCATCATGTGCCTGGGCCTCGGACTCGCTTACTTCCTGCCTGCAACCGATTCAATACAGCAAGACTTCAGGATGGCGCAACTGATCAGCACCAGCCGCCAGGACAACCGGATCGCCGTTCGATCTAAAGCGGTGAGATTCGCCCTCTTCTCCTCCTGGACCATGTTCATCAGCTGGGCCGTGTTCGACTCCTTCTTCCCCATCTACACCGAGGATCTTGGACATTCGGTCCGGCTCCTCGGACTCTTTCTGATGATCCGAGGCGTGGCCTCGGCCGTGGTGAGATTCACGGCCGGTCCCCTGGTGAACCTCCTGGGCCTGAAGAAGCTGATATCCGCAGCGCTACTGACCAGCAGTTTCTCATTCGTAGCCTTACCCTTCATCAGTTCTCCCATGGCCATCCTGGGAATCAGCCTGATGTCAGGCATCGCTCCGGGAATAATACCGGTAGCGAGCGCAGCGCTGATCGCCGAGGGACTGCCCAGGCGACATCGCCCCGTGGGAATGGCACTGAATCAGACCTTCGTGGGTTTCGGCAGGCTCACGGGCTCATCCGTCTTCGGCTACGTAACCGAAACCCAGGGATCGCACGTCACGTTCACTTCCGCAGCAGCGGTCATAGCGATCTGCACGGCAGCCCTTGCGGCGATCGGCAGAACACCAGCGGGCGAAACGGAGGAGGATGCCTCGGAACCGACAAAGAACTCGTAGACACAGGATACCGTCGACGCAAAATACAGTGTGTGTTGAGAGGATGACTCGCATGTTAACCGGCATATTCGCTCCTATACCCACCCCCTTCGACGAAAGAGGGGAGATACTGGAAGACAGGCTGATCGAGAATGTCAATCGCTGGGCCAAGACAAAGCTGACCGGGCTCGTGGTCCTTGGCTCAAACGGAGAGTTCGTGTACCTGTCTGAAGACGAGAAGGTCAGGCTGCTCCGAATCGTCAGGGAGAACCTCCCTGCGGATCGCCCCGTCATCGCCGGAACAGGCTGTGAATCAACCCGGAACACCATCGAACTGACGTGCAAGGCGGCCGAAGCCGGAAGCAGCGTTGCCCTGGTGATAACCCCTCACTTTTTCGGCAGCGGCATGACCAGCCAGAGACTGCATCGCCATTACACGGAACTGGCCGATGCCTCTCCCATTCCCATCATGCTGTACAACATGCCGCGCAATACCGGCATCAGCATGTCCGTGGACCTGATCCGTGACCTGGCGCAGCACGCTAACATCATCGGCATCAAGGACAGCGGCGGAAACATCGCCCAGATCTCGCAGATGGTTCGGGATACGCCCGATGACTTCGCCGTATTCGCAGGCTCCGGTAGCTTCCTCCTACCCTCCCTCTTCATGGGCGCAGTGGGTGGAACCCTCGCCGTGGCAAACGTCGTCCCCAACCTCTGTGTTGACATTGTCGAGGCCTTCAACGCCGGTGACTACGACCGGGCCAGGGACTGGCAGCGCAAGATCCTGGAACTCAATGCCTCGGTGACCACGGGCTTCGGCATTCCTGGTCTGAAGGCGGCCCTGGATCTTCTCGGCTTCTACGGCGGGCCGCCCCGGCTGCCCCTTACACCTGCAACCGATGATGCCAAGAAGACACTCCAGGAGCTCCTGCAGTTCTGCGGTGCTCTCTGAGAACTCGGTTTCTCCGGGCGGCAGCCTCTGCGCCCCCCGGAGAAA
>SKXF01000038.1 GCA_007128555.1 Clostridia bacterium
AAGAGACTCTCTGAGGAGACGGGGACGGTTCTGCCCAAGGGGGCTGGTGATGTGACCGTCGCAGCAGGGAAAGCCCTTGTCCGGTCCCACGGTAGGCAATCGCTATTTCGAGTGGCCAAACTTCATTTTGCCAACACCCACAAGATCGGTCCGGAAGGGTAGATTCATGGAAAGCAAACTGTGGCGGTCGCTCAAGATCTTCCAGATCGTTTCGGGTAACAGGAAGATGAAGGCGGCCGAAATAGCGCGTGAACTGGGCGTGTCGGTGAGAACCTTCCATCGGGATCGCCAGGTTCTCGAGGAAGCGGGCCTGGCCCTCACAAGCGATGGCGAAGGTTATACCCTGATGGATCAACCCTTTCTGCCTGCGGTGCACTTGGCCTGGAATGAGGGGCTCGCCCTGCTTTGCACGGTTGAGGGCATCCTGGAGACGGGAGTCATTCCCTATCGCGACTCCCTTGAAGATGCTCTGAGGAAGATCAGGTCAGGCATTCCTCCCAAGGTGCGCCAGCGGATTGCCGAGGCTGCCGACGAGATCAGCGTCAGGCACCATCCCATGGTAGACATGAGCTCTCACCACGACACGTTCCAGGTATTGTGGGGAGCGATCCAGGAACGTCGAGTGGTCCAGATCAGGTACCTGGCCAGAGGGTACGACGAACCGGTGTGCAGACAGGTAGAGCCCCTGGCAGTCATTCAGAAATGGCGAGCCTGGTATGTTGTGGCTCATTGTCGCCTGCGGGATGAGATGAGAACCTTTCGCGTGGACCGCATCTCCGAAATTGGTCTCGCCGGGGGGCAGTTTGTCCCCCCGCGTAGCTTTGACCTGGATGCCTTTCTCAGCGGTGCCTGGATGGTTGAACGGGGCCAGGTGCGGCGGGTCCGAATCAGGTTCAGCGGAACGGCGGGCCGGCTAGTCAGGGAGTTGACCTGGCATCCCAGCCAGCAGATCGAGGAGGATACAGAGGGGCGCGTGATCGTCTCCTTCAAGACGGGGGGATTGGGCGAGGTTGCAGATTGGGTCATGGGGTACGTAGACGAGGCCCAGGTATTGGAGCCCCCTGAATTGCGGGAGATGGTTCGCGAGCGTGCCCTCGGGATCCTATCTGTCTACCGGTGAGGGCTTTGTGATGGCGGAGTCGTCGATGTCTCCCTGTTGGTGTGAACATGGAGCCCCCTGTCGGGTTCAGGGTATTCTTCGCTCACAGCACTTAGACGCCGCATCATATCCAGGAAGCCCGGGGCTGCCGATTGGGCCCCCTGGAGCCGTCTCAGACCAATGTCTTTTGAATCTTTGCAAGTACATCTCGCAGCATGTCGCGGCGAGAAGGTTGAACCTCGTACTTGTCGGCCGTGATCTGCAGCGCCTGAGGAACATCCAGACCACGGGCCAGGAGATCCGTGGAGTGTCCGAGGAAGTCCTCAAGCCATTCGCGCTGCCTGGATAGCACATCCGGGCCGCCCGGTTTGCCGTGTCCCGGTATGACGTGCTCGGGATCCAGGGTTTCCAGGTAGCGCAGGGCTTCGATCCACTCCTCGATGTTGGCGTCACCCATGAAGGGAAAGCGGCCTGCGAAAACAAGGTCACTGGTAAATAGTGTGGATCTTTGCGGAATATGAACGACCAGAGTGCCAGGGGCATGTCCATCCAGCTGACGGAGGAAGAGGCTCTTCTCATCAAAATGAAGGGCAAGGCAACCAGTGAACGTGATTTCTGGCAGGCGAAGTTGGAGCCTGTTGGCAGTAATATCTTCCCATGCGCCCTCCAGTTGCTGTTCCATCAGCTTTCGCGTGGTATCCGTGGCCACGATGGGCGCCGTCGGAAACGCAGCATTCCCAAAGACATGATCTGCATGAAAATGGGTGTTAATCACCATGCGAATGGGTTTAGCTGTACGGGCCCTCACGTGGGCAAACAGCAATTCGCCATCGCTGGGTTGTCTCATGGTGTCTATTATCACCGCACCCCGGTTGGTGGTCACGAAGGCGGCGTTAACGGTCTCCAGGGAATCACTGATCATGTGGACATCTTTGGCGATCTGCACGTCCTTTTCTCCTCTCCAGACTTAGACCTCTGGACTTGTTATTCTGCATTCATGGCGGGGATCCTTCAAGGCATGCAGACCTCATTTTCCAGCATATCCGATGCCGTCCGTGATCAACATAGGTGGCGGAGGAGGTGAGCTACTTGACTGTCGGTACAAAGCTTCACCAGACGATCAGCCAGCTAAAGTCCTGCGCCGGCAACCTGCAGGGTTTTGCCCTTGACACCGATGATCCGCAGGCTAAGCAGATGTTCACCAGCGCATCGCAACAGCTGGATCAGATCGTACAACAGGTGAATTCCCGCACCAACTACGTGGAACAGCAGGAACCCACGTACAAGATGGGGCAGATGGCCCAGCAGGCTGCTCAGCAGCAGCAGCAGCAGCAGCGGCAGCAGCAGACGACGCAGACAATGCACCAGCCGCAGCGAGAGCAGCAGGCCAGGCCCAGGGATCGGCGATAGCCTGACCCTGATGGAAACCGAAAGTTAAGTAAGCTTGCACAAAGGGCCGGGGACTATTCCCCGGCCCTTTGATGGGATGTTCTTCTAGACTTACCCATCTACTGCTACGGCCAGAAGATCTGAACATCCGCGTCCTGCTGCAGTTGATGGACGATCTCGTCCCTCTGCGGGGCGTTGACCATCTGGTAGGCATGTTTAACCTGGTCCCGAACCTCGCTGAATACAGCGTCCTTGGCCGGTTGACGATCGGTCAACTTGATGATGTGAAAACCGGCCTGGGTTTCCACGGGGCCGCTGAGCTCACCGATCTCCAGGCTGAAAGCCGCATCCTCGAATTCAGGATACATGGTTCCCCGTGAGAACAAACCCAGGTCACCCTCTACCTCAGCAGAAGCCGTGTCCAGTGAGTGCTGGCTTGCCAGGGCTCCAAAATCCTCCCCTTCTGCCAGCAGATCAAACATCTCCTGCAGCTTGTCTTCACTCGCTACCAGGATGTGCGAGGCGCGGATTTTCTCAGGCGTAGCGAACTCCTCGCGGTTTTCCTCGAAGTAGGCCTCGAGGTCAGCATCCGTGAATTCAATCTCAGCAAACCGGATCTCGTCGAGGGCCGTGCTGATCAACAGGTTGTGCCGGAGACCCTGTTCGTTGAGACCGTACTGGGCCAGGAACTGTTCAAAGCCGACATCTCCAAACTGAGTTTTCAGAAGATTGATCTCGGCGTCGATCTCCGCATCACTGGGAGCTAGTCCCGCCTTCTCCGCAGCACTGAGGATGAGTTGGTACATGATAAGCGTCTCCAGGGCCTCGCTTCCGTAAACTTCCTCGAGGTGGTCATGGAGAGCATCCTTGGTGATGTCCTCGCCGTTCACCCGTGCGACGACGTTAGCGCCTCCGCCAGCGCCCGGCTGTACATACCAGAGAACGCTTGCACCGATCATGGCAACAGCAATGCCGATTGCCACCGTCCATTTTAGCCATGTCTTTTGCCTCATTTTATCATCTCCATCTAAATATGGGTCTGTTCTAGTATTGAGCACGGATAGTATCTGCAGCGCACACAAACAGTCTATAACGGGTTGCGTTGCCGGGGCAAGGCAGTAGAAGGTGTGATCTTTATCCACACTGCCGCATGGCACATGTCGTTCCCTGCGACGCCATCGCAGTAGCCTGTAGATTGTAATGCCGACGATGATCAGGAGCGCCAGCATGAACAGTGCCCCCATCTTAACGTTTATGAGCATCATCTTCAAGCGAGGAAGCAGCGGAAGATCCAGCGGGTGACGGGTGACCATACAGCACTCGTCTAAAGGCTTTTCGGTTAGCGAGGTAGAAAGATACAACGAGAGTAATATTGCTTTAGAAGGGAGCACGCCCGTGCTGTTTAACGTCGATGTGATTTTTCTCTGGTTGGGAGCGATTATATTCGCTGGTGCCACGAGCCTGGGTTTGATCCGCGGTGCCCTGGATCAGACCTTCGTCGCCGGCCTGGTAGGTATCATGATCCTGATCGTGGGAACCGTAGGCCCGGATAAGAAGGACGAGCTGACAGACAAGGAAGAGGCCTGGATGCACCAGGAGTTGCTTGTGGCAGGACATTACTCCTTTATCCTGGCTGTTGTTGCAGGCGCCATGTGGCTGATGTACACGATCTGGGATGGCGGCCCCGCAATGGCCATTGCCATTTACCTGGCGCTCATCCAGCTTCCCTACCTGGTGATCCGCATGGCACTGCGCCGGAACATGCCCAGGCGGAAAGATTCGAAGACGTCAAAGAAAAAGAAATAACTGGCAGGGATAGGTCCCTGCTGTGTCCAATATATGGGTATGACGTGGCTGAACTTGTCTGCGGCAGAGCTGAGACTACTTGCTCTTCTGATGATGATCATGACGCTGGCATTCAGCTGGCGGGTCGTGGTCAACAATCCGCCTGTGTATTTTGCGCTCACCGGCCCCCCGCCGCACCGGGTGATTCTCAAACCCGGGGATGGTCAGGCGAAGGATGTGCAGGGAGCACTCCCGCAAGAAATGGACCTTTCCTGCGACGAGGCGGGGATTTTCATCATTGACCCTGAGGGTATCTGGGTCCAGATCGAGGGATGCGTCCAGCAGCCCGGAGTCTACAGGGTTCCGACCGGGACCCGTCTGTTCATGTTACTACAGCACGCTGGAGGGGTTGCCGACGGTGGAGTCACGACGGGATTCAATTTGACCGAAGAGCTCCGGGATGGGCAGAAGTTGGTGATCACGGACGAAAATCCGGGCAGTGAGCACGATGACAGAAGGATCAACATCAACACCAGTTCCGCCGATCGTCTGCAGGAATTGCCTGGCATTGGCCCCGCCCTTGCTGAGAGGATCGTCGAGTACCGCCAGCGTCATGGCAGTTTTGGTTCGATCGAGGAGTTGGCCGAGGTCCCTGGGATCGGTGCCGCGACCGTTGATAAACTGAGAGAATGGGTCACCCTCTGGTGATCATCACAACCCTCCGTAAAGCAATCCAACGCCAATGGCCGTGGCTGCCACCGCGATGATCACAGGGAGGCAGATCCTGGCCACCTCACCGAAAGAGACGTTGAAGTAGCGATTCGTTAGAATCTGGCACAGATGCAGGGGCGAGATGAGGTAGAACAGAAAGGCAAAGCAGTAGGCCAGCATTACGTAAACCAGTTCACTTTTCCCCATGGTCATGGCGATGGGTGTCACCACCGGTATGACCACTGCCACCGTGCTGATATAGGACGCTGAAATGAATCCCATGATGCTCGCCAGGCCTGCGGTGATGACAAAGAGGGGGAGTCCCGCCTGGACCATTGCGGTCATCAGGTCGCTGACGGCCGTCGTCTCGTTGACGCTCGCCCGGAAGATCATGATCCCAACCATTGCTCCGACTATGGGGTAGTCGATGTCACGGACGATCTGCAGCGGGACCGAACCCAGGTTAAAGCCCTCTTGTTGCTTGACATATCTGAGTACCGCTACCATGAGTGCCATACCCAGTATCAGGGCCAGCGCAAGGTGGACCCCGAAACCCAGGTGTAGGACCAGGCTGAGAAGAATCGGTGATGAATGCAGTAGAAAACTCCGCACGGCACCCATCGGGGTTGAGCACCCCTCGTCTCCGAAGGAAGGTTTCGTGGTAGCGGCAATGGGAGGCTTTCCTCTGATAAGAATGAAGTAGTAACCGGCCCCGAGCATCGCCACCGCCATGGGCCACAGGATCCACAGGAGCTCAGCAACACGGACTTCTGCGAGGCGGGCGGTCATGATGAACGTGGGCATGAAGGGGAACACGAAGTACCAGCTGTGACGGAAGATCAAGTTTGCGGCCGAGCGGTTCTCCCGGGACAGGTCCATGCGTTCGCCCAGGGTATCCACGATAGGCGCGGACACGATGGCGCCTCCAACCATGGGCATGGAGCCGATCAGGCCCGGTACGATCATCAGTGTCAGGCGATCATTGCGGAGCATGGTGCCCAGGGCTGCGACCATCTTGTCGAAGAAGCTGTACCGGTTCATGAGGGCTGCCAGGGCAGTGATCATGGCCACAATGAGGGCCAGGTCGACGGTGTTTCGTTCAATGACGGCGGATCCGAAGAGGTTCAAGATGAAGGGGAGGCTCTTCCCTGATGCCACCAGGACGATCAGAGATGCAGATGCCATGGCCAGGGCCAGCGAGACCTTCTTTGTGATCATCACCATGATGACTGCAAATGCTACAATGATGCCAGCAGACTCCAGCATTGAGACACTCCATTCGACGGGTGCGTTGTCTTCCCCTCAGTCCAGCCACCAGTGCACGGTCAGGATGGCTCCCAGCCAGCTCATGCCAAGGGCAAGAACTGCCGCCTGACCCATGGTTACAAGGAATACTACCGCAGCATAATTCACGATCCAAGGGGTCATTGATGGCAGCACCCAGTTGATTTGGTACCCATAGAGGTACAGATAGCTTCCTACGAACAGCAACAATGCTATCATGCTTGTCGCCAGGGTGTGAAGGGTTCCTGTGAGCAGCTGTGGCCGGGTGTAGTTGCCTTGGCGGGCGATGAGGAGGCCTGACATCATCCCCAGGGCGATGGTGATCAGAAAGCCCTGGGCCCGCAACCCCTGGTACCATAGGGAGAAGTTGAAGGCCGTCCTGATGTCGGTCAGGGAGAATCGGGCTCCCATGAAATAGAGGATTCCAAAGCCGGTCAGCAGCATCAGCGGCAGTCCGAGGAGCATGGTCCGCCGATGTTCACTGCGCCAGAGGACGGCAGACCACAGAAGATATACCAGGATCACAACGATGAGGATTGGGAGGCGATCCCTGCGCTCGTCTTCCAGTTGCGATGTGATGGCCAGTAGTTTCACATTTTGGTAGGAGGCAGAAATCCGCTCCAACGCTGACCGTTCAAAGGATGCATCGGGCCGAGGCAGGTCAATGTCGGAGCCCAATAGGGTCAGCAGGTGCTCGTAGAACGGGAGCTGGCTCTCGAGGGCACGGGCCATCGCCTGGTTCTTCTGATCGTCCGTCATCTTAAGGGCATCGGTCACCGGCAGCCCGGTACTGTGCATGGGGAAGGCGGATCCCAGTAGCACGGCCAGCGTTGGTGCGACATCTCTGCTGAGGGCATCGGCACTTGTTCCGGGTTCTATGCCCCTTCCAGCAGCGACTGCAGAGACTTCCGTCACTTCGGGTTCCCATCCACCGAAGGCACCCTTCGTCGTGGTTCCATGGGAGCTGACCACAAGGATTGAATCGGAGGATAGGTCCAGGACTCTCAGAAGGTTTGCAAGTATCTCGTCGTACTGCTCGACTCGAGCCATGTAGGGCGTCGTTCGATCCTGTCGGAAGACAGCTCCGGAGGTCAGGGCCACCTGGTTCAGCGTGGTCAGGTTCAAGACGAAAAAGCCCTCGGTAGATGAGGCCAGTTCTGTCACGATGTACTCGAGGGAGTCCCAGTCTTGATCGGGACCCGGGTCTTCTGTACCTGTCACGAACTGGAACCGGGCCCTGTCGATTTCCTCGCCGAATAGGATTTCCCAATCCCGGTGTCCTGCGAAGACTGTCGTATAGCCCGCCCTTCTTGCCACAGAGAAAAGGTTGTCCACGGGCGGGGCGTGGGTGTGAAAGCCCGTGACGGTACCGTGTATGTGGGGGTCTGTTCCCGTCATAAGGGTCGTCCAGGCAGGGAGATTCTGCGTGGGAACAGGTACTTCGATCGCCCATCTGCTGCCCTGCATCCCGAGGGATTCCCAGGACGCCATGTGCGATGTGGCATCCTTTCTGAGAGAATCGATGATGACCAGGATGATCCGGGAAGATGCCGAGTGATCTTCCGGGAGGACGTTCAGTTCGAATGCATAAGGGGTATCATAACTGACAAGCTGATCCCAAATTTGAGTGACCAGGTGGCTACTGCCGTAGGATATGGCGCCGATGACGAGCAAGAGGATGATTGCGGTTGCCCATTGGCTAATCTGCCTTTTTGTCATGAAATCGGCGTGCGGTGCGGAAAGGGCCGCCGGTTCACCTCCCTATCGTGTTCAAACCTGCCAGAGATGGTCCGGGACAGCCGGATCCATCCTTTCAGCATTCGGTGTAAGGGGTGCAAGCTCCTGCTAAGTGTTGCCCGCTGGCAGGAACTGCAGGTGAGCAGGACGAATTGATATCGACAGGTGAGTTAGAAGCCAGAGAGGGAGGGATCCCACCAACAGCTGTGGGGGCAGACGATGAGCAGATCGGAAAAGGAACGATCTCTTTCGGCCAGGGTTCTGCGCATACGGTTCAAATCAGCTGATTCCGCCTGGAAGGTCCTCGGGGTGGAGACCGATACCGGCCCTGCGACGGTGATCGGGGAGTTTGAGGAGATCGAAGAGGGGTTGGAGTACGATTTCCAGGGCAAGTGGGATGTGCATCCCCAGTACGGACAGCAGTTCCGGGCCTATAGCCATCATAGTCGACCACCTCGTACCATACGGGGCATGATCGCTTACCTGTCCAGTGGCCTCATCGCTGGCATTGGGCCGAAGATGGCCAAGAGGATCGTGGACCGGTTTGGGGACAAGACCTTTGATGTGATATCG
>SKXF01000011.1 GCA_007128555.1 Clostridia bacterium
CGTGCTCAGTGCAAAGCCCACGAGTCCCCCAACAAAGATCCCGGTCACTAACTGGCATGATTTGCGCATTTCTCACTCACCTCCACCTTCAGCATATTACCTCTGATCCAAACATTTCAACAGCGCCAAATCCCCCATCATCCCTGTCACACGGATTCCAGGGCCCTGCAGCTGGTGCGACTTACTCGACACATCACCCCTCCAGGTACCCTGACAGCCGTTCCACGAGACTGCGAGCACACACAGCCGGGTCCTCCTCAAGATCCGCCAGGAGCGGGTTCTCCGCCGACTCGGCATGATAGACCACCATGCGCCCTGTATCAGTGACGAAGTTGTCACCGGAGTCCTCGACGGGTGCCAAACCTCCACCAGACAACGCCTTCTCCTCCAAGGCGGTCGCGGGACGGACCTCGATGGTGTAATGTTCCAGTCCTTCTTCCTCCAGAATCGGGTCACCCTGAGCCTTCAATGCCTCGTAGGCATCATTGCCGGCCAGATCGTTGTGTATCATAAATGGCATATCCTCATCTCCCCTCAATCTCCCAGGAAATCGATCATGGGATCGATGTATGCTTATACTGTGTTTCTCGGCTGATCTGTAAATCCCTGCACCCATCCTGCATGTCCCTTCAATCCTCCCGACCTCGTCTCGAAATGCACGGCCCGGAAACGCATAGACCATGCACCAGAACCGCGAGGATAATCGACAACAGCGGCGCATCGTACAAGCCTCCCATGAACGCTCTACGCCTTGGCTCATCTGGGGCTCGTCGTACATCGACGAGATCTTTGCGATTCATCTCGCGCAACTCGCGCCCACAATCCAGGCCAGCCTCGGGATAACAGACTACACTGACTGATATTGTGCCGGGCACAGAACCTCTCCAGGTCGGGATCCCCCTGAACACTGAGAGCAACGGTCTTAACCTGCTGGGGGTCAAACTCGTGGATCAGCAGATCCACGCCCACCATAACCTGTCCCACTAAATCCTCAGTTAAGCTCGCTTGACCTCGATGACGCGACCGGACTGGTCGATGGCCTTCGCAATATCGTCATGCGAGGCAAAGCCTCCAGGATGAACCGTAATGCTATCGACCGGCGCCCGTACTGAGCAGCCTGTGTGAGCTAGTGGGAGTCGGTAAGAGTCTGGACACGGTGCTGCCATGGGGGGGAAAGTGGCAGTCGCTGAGTGCCCTTACTCGGCGAAAGGATGCGGCCAAACACAAGGTCTGCTCCTTTGAGGAGACGGTTTAATCTTTCCGGAAGACAGAATAGCGCATAAGTTTTTTGGATTTGCTATACTTAATTAGGCATTTCCTTTTAGCCAGAAGGAGTGTGTTACAATCTGTGAACAGACAAAAGCCATTGATAACTACAGGTAAATTGAATGGACAGGCTTTGAAAGATCAGGTAATCATAGTAACCGGCGCGGGGGGAGGTATCGGTTTTGAAGCAGCCCGGTCATTAGCATGGTTAGGCGCTAAAGTTGTGTTAGCGGAAATAAGTAGCAGCGGGAAAGCCGCTGCGGATAAGATCAATGAAGAGTTGGGGAATCAGGCAGCATGGTTTGTCAAAACCGATGTTGGCCATGAAATCAGTGTAGGGAGATTAGCCCGAAAAGTATTAAAAAGGTACGGAAAGGCAGATATTATACTGAACAATGCCACTGTAGCTACATTGGGGGCGGTTACCCGTGTGAATGTAAAAGCGTGGGATTCCAGCTATCGGGTGAATCTGAGAGGACCGGTGTTGATGGCCCAGAAATTTTTGCCCGGCATGATTGAAGGTGACACTGGTGTTTTTGTCTGTGTTACTTCGGAAGGATTGGAATACATGGGAGCCTATGAAACACTGAAGGCAGCCCAATTGCATCTGTCCAAAACCATAGATGCTGAGCTAGATAATACAAAGGTAATTTCCTTTTCCATTGGGCCGGGCATGGTTCCAACTCCCACAGCCATGAAAGGACTTGAGGACCTGGCTCGTTTTTACGGTAAGACGGTGGTGGAGATGGAAGAGCTCACAAAAGAACATACTCTCCCAGTTGAGGCCGCTGGTGCCGGTTTCGCTGCAGCTGTGGCCCTTGCCTCAAATTTCCGCGGGCAGGAGGTTAGCTCCAGGCAAGCACTTATTGCTGCCGGAATTGATTTTGAAGAGGCCTTACCGGCACAACGGAAACTGGAATTAACACAGGAGGAAATGGCGGAAGCCTTGGCTCTTTGCATTGAAGTCAGGGTTACGCTGGAAGAGCAGGCCGAGGGTTGGAAGAATCGTTCTGTTTTCGAGAGGCAATGGATGATCAGGGATTTTAGAAAAAATACGGGTAGACCGGTGGAGCATTGGCTTACAGCTCTGGCAGATCTGGAAACCATCCTCAAAAGAGACGACGGGTTGGCCCGTTCTGATCTCAACCTGAGTCTGCTTGCAGATTACTATTTGCATATGCAAGACCTGGTCAGGGGATACATCAAAGATCCAGTTCAGTTGGAAGAGAACCTGCGCATTGTTGGCGAATGGCATAGAACCGCAGAAAAGCTAGCCAGCCTAATAAGTTGAACCCCGGAACATTATCAAGAATAGCACCAGGCGGGAATCGAAACTGTAGCTGATCGGCGATCATGGCCGGGCGTGGCCTTGGCAGGACCAGGACCGAGGAAGAATGTGCTGCAAGTCCCTCATCCGGGATGAGTACACCGTCGATCAGCCGGGCAGCATGTCGACCGCCAACATAGATAGATACGCCCGGGGTTTTCCTTGAGATAGCGCTCCAGGCGTCGATCCTCGAGACTCACAGGCTTCCACACGTATGCCAGCCACCTTTCCAATAATCATCTGTACCAGGCACCCAGGTTCAACTCAGTTCCGGGGCAATCTCTTTCTTCGACACCAGAGAGCTGACAGAACTCCGATGAAGCTCACTCCGACAATGAGTCCTTTAGGGAAAGTCTACCAAGGACACGATACCTCTACAGCGACGGTATTCCCTGGGCGAGCTGCAACGATATGGCCTCGAGCTGATCAGCCGCATCTCGTACGACACGATCCAGTTCTTCTCCAGCCGTGAGCGCCACAGCAACACAAAACAAACCACCATCTGTGCACGTCAACAAGCCTCCCTGCTCTGCCCAGGGTTCCAGGATGTCAGCCACCTCAGACGCCCGTCCCCAGCCTGTATCGGGAAACTCCACCCATAAGGGAGTGCTGCCGTACCTCTGCCAGCGCCTGAAACTGATCCCAAACCATGCGCCAAATCCGTCCGAGGCTGGGAGCAAAATGTAGCGACCGACTCTCTCCCAGGAATGAGATGCCCTCAGACTGTCGATGCTCACAAATCCCTCCGAGACCCCCCGCGCCGCTGTTCGCTGAACAACGTCTGTCATCTGCAGGACGAAGGCGGGGATCCTCTGATCCGTCAGATCAAAGCGTGATAGAGGGATAAAGGCCTCACTATCAGCAGCACTGCAGAGACCCCGCAGCTGGAGGAGATCGGCTCGGGTATGTGGCTCGTGCATCACCTCTGCCTCAATGGTAGCGAGCAGGTCTGGCCAACACACCATTGCGAGGTGGGGACCCAGGTCGGTTCTGACTACGCGCGCAAGGGATGCTGCGATACAGGTTGTGTCGATCCCGGCCTCATCGAGTCTGCGCAGCAGCTCGCGCCAGATGGTGTCCTGGCGAGCCGCAGGCACCACAACTAGCAAAACCGACGACTCACAGTGCCCAGCAAGAATCCTCAGATACTCCACGGGTTGATGGTCCGTGAGGCCCGCCCAGAACTTGTTCTCCACGAAAGCATACGGCTGTCCACCTGCCACACCCCACATGTCCGGTCGAACATTCTCCTCAGCCTGTTGTGTCCTGAATCGCAGACTCGGAAGATCGGGATTGATGGACAACAACATCTTCATCAGGCCATGGCGTGCCAACTCGCTGGACTGGAGGATGAATGCTAGGGCCTCAGTCGCAGTGTTCTCCCTCTCCCGGGAGAGTTGTTTGCTCACTATATGGCCCAGGACAGTCATTCTGGTCCCTCTTTCATTCGGAGTAGTCCGAGTCACTGCCCGCTCTCTGCATACCGAGGGCTAGACGACCCGACACGAAGCGGGGTTCCGCGATGAGCGCACAGGCAAGGCTACAAAGGGAGCCTCTCGCCTCTGTCCTTGCCCCACATCGAGCTCACGCCGTTCCAGAGTCTCCTCAGACAGACCGCACGTCGCAGACGGCGCTGTCCTCGCTTGCGTCCCCGTGCCCCTTCGTCAACATCCGGTCCACGAGACCGCGGGCACACACGTCCGGGTCCTCCACGAGTTTAGCCAGGAGCGGATTCTGCGCCAACTCGGCATGATAGACCAGCATGCACCCAGCATAACCGGAGTCCTCGACGGACGCCAGTGTGCTCAATCATCCAAACCCAGCAATGCTCTCACGAAATCCTTGGCCCGGAAGGGCTGCAGATCCTCCACGCCCTCTCCCAGCCCGACGTATTTCACCCTGATCCCGGTCTGGTCCTCGATGGCAACGGTGATCCCTCCCCGGGCCGTTCCGTCCAGCTTGGTCAGCACCACCCCGGTCAGAGGCACCGCCTCACCGAAGAGCTCCACCTGCCGCAATGCATTCTGCCCCGTGGTGGCGTCCACGACGAGCAAACTCTCATGGGGCGCCCCCGGCACCTCCCGGGACACCACCCGGCACATCTTCTCCAGCTCGTGCATCAGGTTCTTCCGCGTGTGCAACCGACCCGCCGTGTCGATCATCACCACATCACAACCCCTGGACCGCGCTGCGTTGATCGTGTCAAAAGCCACCGCCGCCGGGTCCCCACCCGACGCATGGCGGATCACATCCACCCCGACTCTCTGGCCCCACAGCTCCAGCTGCTCGATGCCCGCCGCGCGGAAGGTATCCCCCGCGCCCAGGATCGGCTTGTGGCCCTCGCGCTTCAGCTGCCAGGCGATCTTGGCCGCAGAGGTAGTCTTGCCCACCCCGTTGACCCCCACCAGGAGCATCACCGATGGATCGCCGTCCAGCTGCAGCCCCCGATCCCCGGCACCGCCCTCATCGATCTGCTCCAGGATCACGTCCTGCAGGGCCCCGAGGACCTTCTCCCTACCCCGGAGGTTATCCCGCTTGATCACATCGCGCAACCCTGACAGGAGACGATCCGTCGTATCGACGCCCACGTCAGCCCCAACCAGGATGGCCTCCAGGTCGTCAAACATATCGTCATCCACCACGGAGAAGTCGATGAAGGAATCAAAACCCTCTGAGATCCGGTCCCGCGTGCGCTTCAGACCGTCCTTCATCTTTGCCCACAGACCCTTTTCGCTCATCCTGCGCCTCCCTGTCCCCTTTCAACGTCTGCATCCTCCAGCCGCACCGAGACCAGCTCCGACACCCCCGGCTCCGACATGGTCACCCCGTGCAGGGTATCAGCAACCTCCATGGTCTTCTTCTGGTGCGTCACGATCAAGTACTGCACATCATCGATCTGCCGCTTCAGGTAGCGAACGAAACGATCGGTGTTCGCATCATCCAGGGCCGCATCGATCTCATCGAAGACGCACACCGGCGACGGGCGCATCTTCTGCAGCGCAAACAGGAAGGCGATTCCTGCCAGCGCCCTTTCCCCGCCCGAGAGAAGACTCAGGCGCGCAAGGCGCTTGCCAGGAGGCTGGGCGCGAATCTCGACCTCCGCCTCGCGGGGATCCGATCCCCGGGTCAAGATCTCCGCATGGCCCCCCTGGAACAGGTCGGTAAAGGTCCGGTTGAAGGTGGCCGATGTCTTTCTCAGCGTCGCCGAGTACCGGTCATCGACCTGGGCGTCGATTTTCTCGGAGAGATGCCGCATCGCCCCCAGGGATTCCACGATGTCGCGCCTCTGCTGCTTCATGTTTTCAACCTGCCGTTTCTCCCGCCGGAACGCCTCCAGGGCCAGGGGGTTCACCGGCTCCAGCTGTCGGCGCCTGCCCTCGAGGTCGGAAATCCGCCTGCGCTTCCGCGCCAGTTCGGCATCGGACATCTCCTCGCCCCCCAGCTCGGCCTCGCCCGGCTCCATTCCCATCTCCTCTGCCCGGCGGCATACGCTGTCAAACTCCGTCTGCGCCCTCACCCCCGCCAGTTTCACACCGTTCAAAGCCTTCTCCACCTGCCCCCGGCGCCTCTGCAAACCGGACAGTTTTCCCCTCGCCTCGTTCAGAGCCGCCGAAGCCTTCACGCGACGCTCCCCCGCCTCGTCCAGGCGGCGGGCTGTTCGCTGCAGCGCCTCGTCGAACCCGCGAACCCTTTGATCCAGGGTCGCCCGGCCCGTCTCCGAGATCCCTATCTTCTCCCGGCATTCCTCGATGGTCTCGATCCACCGCTTCTTCTGCCGGTCCAGGTGATCCCGTTCCCTGGCCCGCTGCTCGGTCCGTTGCTTCGCGCCCGACAGCCGCTCCCTGAGGGCAATCTCCTCGTAACGGCACTGCTCGGCCTCGCCCTGCAGCCCATGCACCTCGCTTCTCCTCTTGACACCGATCGCAGCCCATCGCTTGCGATGCCGGAACAGGTGGGAGCGCGCCTCGGACAGCCGCACCAGGTCCCGCTCCATGTGGGCCTTGTCCCGCTCGAGCTGGGTGACCCTCCCGGTCAGATCCTTCCGCTGCTTTCTCAGGAACGCCATCCGCTGAACGCGCCGCTCGCTGCTCTTCTGCTCCCCGCGATGCCTCTCAAGGGAGGTGGCCAGCCGGCGCCGCTTCTCCTCCAGTTCCCGGACCCACGCCAGCTGCTCCCCATACTGCTTCTCTGACGACTCCGCGAGCCCCTGCGCCTCGGCCAGCTCCGACCGGCAGTCCCTCAGGCCGATGCGGAGGCGGCGGATCTCCCGGTGCATCTCGAGGGGGCTGGCTGCCCCCCCCTGCCGCCGGCCTGAAACACCCTCAGCCTCCACGGAAAGGGCACCGGCGAGGTCAGCAAGTTCACCCTCCGGGGTCACAATGCACGGCAGGGGACCATGGGGAATGCCCCCGGCCCCCTCCCTCATCACGTCGCTCCAGATCTCCCCCGCCAGTTCAAGCAACGTCTCCCGGCTTTCAACCACCAGGAACCCGCTGCAAAAATGAGCGATCGCCCGTTCCGAAGCGATGTCGCCAGGTTGGATTCCCTCATCCAGCCAGCCAGCCGCGGACTCCCCCCAGCCTCGCTCCAGCAGCCACGTCTTCCACGAGGCCCGGTCCACACCAGCACGATCAGGGAGTTCCGTCATGACATCAGCCAGGATCAAGGTTTCCCCCGCATCGCCCTCCACATCTCCAACCTCGGCGATCGCCGCCTCCAGCCAGGGCCCGAGGGCCCGCTCCACGGCGCCCTCCCAGCCCGCCGGAACCTGGATCCTGCTCAACAGCGAGGCCGCACCCGCGGAAAGATCCACCGTCGCAGCGGTCTCGTCCCCCGCCATCTCGCGCAAAGCCTGCATCCTTCCCTCCCACCGGGCCAGCCGATCGCCCACCACGCCCCGCTTCCGGCGCTGCTCGTCCCGCTGCTGCCGGTAAGATTTCAGCTGGGCACGGGCGGTGGCGAACTGCTCATCGACCTCCTCCAGCTCCCGGGCCATCGCCTCTGCGTCGGAGGATCCCGACGGTCCATCGCCCCCCTCAGCCTCGAGCTCCCTGAGTTCCTCGGCGCCCCGGCTGATCTGGCGGAAGCACTCCCCCAGTTCGCGCTCCGCCGCGGCCATCTCCCGTTCGATATCGCGCCCCCTGAGTTTCAGCTCCGCCTCGATCTCCGTGCTACGCGTCACGACATCTTCCACTCTCTGAAGACGGGAAGAGGCCTCCCGGACCCGTCCCTTCAACGCCTCCAGGTCACCGACGATCCGGGCGAGCTGGATCTGGGCATCCGCCGGGGGCGGATCCTCATCGGCATCCCCTTTATGTTCCGTGAGCCTCAACTGCACATCCTCAAGGGCCTTCCTGGCCCGGCCCTCCGTCTCCGCAAGGGACTTCAATCTCTCCCTGACCACGGCCAGGCGGGTCCCTGCCTCGCCTCTTTTTTCACCCAGCTTGCGCTGTCCCCGCTCCAGCCGACGAACCTCGTTTCTGATCTCGTCCATCGCCTCGCTGAGCCGTGAGTACTGCCTCCCCAGGCCTTCCTCGCGGCGGTTCAGCTCGACCCCCTCGGCCTCCAGGTCGGCCTCCTGGCGCCGACTCTCCTCGAGATTCCGGGCCGCGCGCCGGAGTTCCTCGCAGGCGAGGGCCCCACGCAGGCGCTCCTCCCGCCCCGCCAGGATCCGGTGCAGCCGCGCCCGCCTCGCCTGTTCTTTCAGGGGACCCAGGTACTCGAGCCGAAGGTCAATCATGTCCCCGTATCGCTGCAGGGAATCCTCGGTCTGAAGCAATGCCCGCTCCGTCTCTCGCATGAGCATGCGGTAGCGGCTGACCCCGGCAACCTCCTCGAGATAGTAGCGCATCTCATCGCCCCGGGCATCGATGATCCGCTCCACCTCACCCTGCCCGATGATGGCGTAGGATCTCCTGCCCAGCCCCGTGTCGAGAAAACGATCCTGGATGTCCCGAAGCCTGCACCGCC
>SKXF01000420.1 GCA_007128555.1 Clostridia bacterium
GGGTTGCTCTCGATGAACGGGGTCGGCAGATGTCCTCCGTGGAGCTGGCTCGCTTTCTGGCCCAGAAGGGGGTGGAAGGCCACTCTCGCGCGGTCTGGTTCGTGGGGGGGCCCCTGGGGCTTTCTCAATCCCTCATCCGCCGGTGTGAGGTTCACCTTTCTCTGTCATCTTTCACGTTTCCCCATGAGATGGTTCCGGTTATTTTGCTGGAACAGTTGTATCGCGCTGGAAAGATCCAGAGGCGCGAGCCCTACCACTATTGATAGGAGGCGACGTAGATGTCGCGATTGCTCGAGGGAAAAAAGGGTTTGATTCTGGGGGTTGCAAATCATCGGAGCCTCGCCTGGGCCATAGCACGCAAAACAGCAGAACATGGTGCCCAGCTGGGGATTAGCTACCAGAGCGACAGATTCAGCCGACGAGTTCAAAAGATGGTTGCTGAAGTGGAGGACATGGAGGGGACGCTGTTTTGGCCCTGTGATGCCACCTCAGAGGAGGAAATGGATCGCTTATTTGAATCGGTTGCTAAGGAGATGGGCCGACTGGACTTTGTCGTTCACTGCTGGGCCTATGCGCCGGCCGAGGATCTCTCCCGAGACTACGTTGAGACCAGCTGGAATGGTCACCGCGTGGCACAGCAAGTCAGCGTTCACTCCCTGACAGAGGCCGTTCGCCGTGCCAGGCCGCTGATGAAAACCGGAGGTAGCGTAATGACCCTCACCTACTACGGTGCGGAGAAAGTGGTGTCTGGCTACAACGTCATGGGTGTTGCCAAGGCGTCCCTGGAGGCAGCGGTGCGCTACCTGGCCAGCGACGTGGGTCGGGATGCGATCCGGGTCAATGCAATATCGGCCGGGCCCGTCAACACCCTGTCGGCACGGGGGGTTCCCGGTTTTGCTGATATGCTCACCTATCACCGGGAGCAGGCTCCGCTCAAGCGCAACGTGGAGGCTGATGAGATCGCTGGGGCGGCTCTCTTCCTCGCATCGGAGCTGTCATCGGGGGTCACAGGCGAGGTGCTCCACGTGGATGCAGGACACAACATCATGGGAATCGGCTAGATTAAATGGATCGACTCCCTTCGTTTTTGAGTGGACTCCTTCAGAGCTGAGATGATTGGGCAGGGTTGGGATGGGAGGAGAGGACATGTTCAGGATTGCCATAGGAGGGTTCTCTCATGAGACGCATACCTTCCTGGATAAGCGTACAGAGATAGAGGATTTCCACGCCCGGGAGGTTCAGTACCGTGAACGGGTGATCGAGGATAACCGCCGGGTCCGCAACTACATCCAGGGCTTCATCGAGGTGCTGGAAGAAGCCGATACGGAGATGGTCGGCACCGTCAATGCAAGTGCTGGTGTTCACGGGTACGTGACGGCCGACGCCTTTGAGAAGTTCACTGGGGATATGGTGAGCGCCCTCGACGAGATCACCGATCTCGACGGGGTGCTCCTGGCGCTGCACGGTGCCATGGCCTCCGAGGAATACGATCGCGCCGAGGCCGAGGTGGTCCGGCGGGTTCGCGCAGCGGTGGGAGATAACATTCCGATCATGGTCACCCTCGACCTTCATGCCAACGAGGACCACGAGCTCACGGATGTTGCGGATGCTGTCTTTGTCTGCAAGGAGTATCCCCACACCGATACAAAGGAGACGGGAATGGCAGCAGCCCGGTGCATGTTGGCCGTGCTGGCAGGTGAGTTCAGGCCTGCAATGGCGCTACATAAGCCGGGGATTATCTCGCCGAGTATTTTCCAGGGGACCGCTGTTTCGCCGATGAAGGACTTCCGAGCGCGGGCCGATGGATGGGAAGAACAGGAGCCCGGTATCGAGTATATCTCCATTGCCGCCGGCTTTGGCTATGCGGATGTTCCCGATGTGGGTGCCTCCGTGATCGTGGTCACAAAGGACGACAGGGAACTGGCAGAAACGGTGGCCAGGGACCTCTCCTCTTACATGTGGCAACGACGAGAGGAACTTGCCAGAAAGCCCATACTGAAGACGCAGGAGGCGGTGCTGGAGGCGATAAAGCTCGTTGGGGAGGGCATTCGCCCCGTGGTTCTCGCCGATGGCGCCGACCGGACGGGGGACAGTACGCACGTTCTCCGTGAGCTGTTGAGGCAGGGCGCCGAGAGTTTTGCCCTTTCCAGTATGCATGATCCTGACGCAGTCCGGATCTGTGAGCGAGCGGGTCTGGGACGTGATGTGAAGCTTGATATCGGAGGATGGGGGCAGGCATCGGGCGAGCCTCTCCATGTGGAGGGTACCGTCGAGTGCCTTGGCGATGGCCAGTACGTGTTGACCGGCCCCATGGGTACCGGTGGCAACGTCAATTGCGGCCCCTCTGCTGTGCTGAACCTGGGCCGCGATCGGTACGTCGTCCTGACCAGCGTAAACCACCAGGTTCGGGATGATCAGGGTTTTCGCGCCTTTGGCCTCGACCCCGATTCCCTCGGCATTCTGTTGATCCGATCCCGGGTCCATTTCCGTGCGTACTACGATGACACGGCGGGCGCAATCCTTGAGGTGGATGCTCCCGGGATGGGGCCAGCAGATCTGGGTGTCCTTCGCTTTGAAAAAGTCCCCCCGGAAGTGTTCCCCGTTGGCCGTAACTGGAGTCAATGAGCGGCTGGGGTCCGGATGTCGCCGGACCCCAGGCATTACCTGCGCCGCAGGATCCGCCCCGCTCGTGAGCCGGTGTGAAGCCCGCCTGTGACCACAAACTGCCCGTTGACCAGGACCGACTCAACGCCCACGGGGTATTGCTGGGGCTTTTCGAAGGTGGCCCGGTTTGCGATGGTTTCCGGGTCGAAGAGCACAGGGTCAGCAGCCAGCCATTCCTGGCTGCGGGCGGCCGCGATCTACCAGCCCCAGTTTGTCTGCTGGCAAGGAGGTCATCTTTCGAACCGCCTGAGGGGAGCAGCCCATCCGCCACAGTCCCCACGACTTCGGTAGTCACCCCCTGCCTGATCCTGCTTTCGCCCCGGGGGTCGACGAGAAGACTGAAGTCGCTGTGGGTGTGCAGATCAATGAACCCTGGAGCAAGGACTCGTTCCGAGGCCTCGACGGTGGTCAGGGCCTCTGCATCATCGAGCGATGCCTCTACGGCCGATATCTTGTCCTGAACGATTGCGGCGTCCGCCCTCGGGCTCCCTGTTCCGTCAACGACCTCTACGTTTCTGTAGACGATGTCGTACATTCCATCCTCCCGCCTGCTGCACTTTGGAGCCATTCGAGGTCTTAGCCGAGGAACGTGGAGCACCTGCCCTTTCCCTGGCGAGATGGATTTCCCATAGAGCTTCATCAACGGTCCAGACAAGTGGTATTGTACTAGGTGGGTGTACCAATGGACAGGCATGCCAATGTCCTTTTGCTTGGGGAGGGTCATGAATGAGCATTGATGCTAGTATGGTCCTGAGTTTCCTGGGCGGTCTTGGTATGTTCCTGTTTGGCATACGGTTCATGAGTAAGGGTATGCAGCAGGCGGCGGGCCCCAAACTCCGTTCTCTTTTGGGTAGGCTGACATCAAATCCCGTTCTTGGCGTGATGACCGGAGCCATCGTTACCATCGGCGTTCAATCCTCAAGTGCCACAACTGTGATGGTGGTTGGACTGGTCAATGCCGGACTGATGACCCTGCCGCAGGCAATCGGTGTGATCATGGGAGCCAATATTGGAACCTCCTTCACGGCCCAGCTGATTGCCTTCAATCTCACGGACCTGAGTCTTCCTGCCATAGCGGTTGGTTCTTTCACCATCCTGTTCACACAGCGAAGGATACCCAAGAACATCGGCCAGTGCATCCTGGGATTTGGTATCCTGTTTCTGGGTCTGTCAATCATGCAGGACACGGTGGCACCCCTTCGCCATCAACACGGCTTTCAGAACCTGATGTTGGCCATGAGTGATCACCCCATCTATGGACTGCTCGTCGGTGTGTTGATGACTGCCGTGCTTCAGTCCAGTTCAGGTACCATCGGCATACTCCAGGGATTTTCCCAGCAGGGCGTCATTACCTTGCCGATGGCCTTACCCATTCTCATTGGAGATAACATTGGGACAACCATCACTGCGCTGCTGGCGAGCCTGGGAACCTCCATAAGTGCCAGGCGAGCTGCCCTCAGTCACACCTTTTTCAATTTTGTGGGCGCCATTGTTTTTTTCATCGTGGCGCCGTTCTTCGCAACCATTATCCAGGGCACCTCGGGCGAGCCCATGCGTCAGATCGCCAACGCCCACACCCTGTTCAACATGTTGAATACCCTCATTCAGCTGCCCTTCATCTATGTCCTGGCCAGGCTGGTGACCTTCCTCATCCCAGGTGATGCCGTTGAACTGCGGCACGGGCCGCAGTATCTGTCTGAAAGCCTGCTCGATGCACCGGAGGTGGCTGCCGTTCAGGTTCGGCGTGAGCTGGGACGCATGGCCGACCTCGCCACCGAGACGCTGGATGATGCCATGGAAGCTTTCATCGATGGAAACCGCCAGAAGGTCGAAAGTGCCCTAAAGAAGGAGGAAGTGGTCAATGAACTGGAGACGGCCATCGCCCGCTACCTGGTTCGCCTGTCCCGCAGGGACCTCACTCGCGCTCTTTCCCTGGAGCTGAACGCGCTGATGAACATCGCCCATGACGTGGAGAGGGTCGGTGATCATGCGGAGAACGTGGTGGAACTTGCGGAGGAGAAGTTCGAGGGACGTCTTCCCTTTTCGCAGCATGCCGTGGACGATGCCCTGGAGATTTACGGCAGGGTCAAGCACACCCTTGACATGGCGAGGATGCTCATTGAGGATCCAGACAACATGGAGCTGGCTGATGCAATCGTGATTGCCGAAGAGACCGTCGATGAGCTGGAAGAGAGCTTACGCAGCCGCCACATCGCCCGGCTGAACAGCGGCGAGTGCTACCCAGAATCAGGCGTCATCTTCCTCGACCTGCTTTCCAACCTGGAGCGGGTTGCCGATCACGCGTCGAGCGTAGCGTTCAGCAGTCTCGACAACATACACGAGTAGGTTCCACCATGGGAGAGACGGTCCTTATCCTGACGCATGTCCTGCCGAGCAGGGCACCTCGCAGCTTCGTCGCCTCTCCCTGAACCCGCATCGAGTGAACCCTCATCGTAAGAAGGGGTTGGTGCGCATCTCCCTTTCCATATCCGTCTCCGGGCCGTGTCCAGGATAGACCACCGTGTCGGGGGCCAGGTTCCTGACTGTTGCGTCCAGGCTCTTTAGCATCTGCGCATGGGATCCCCCTGGCAGGTCTGTGCGTCCTATGGACCCAGCAAACAGGGTGTCTCCCGTGAAGGCTGCACCGGTCGTTAACAGGATGATGCTGCCGGGGGTATGCCCCGGGGTATGGCAAACGCGCAGCACCGTGTCGCCGATCCGGATCTCATCGTTGTCTGCCAGCGTGCGGTCGATGTCAGGCAGGGCATCTCCTGCTCCCGTGAACTGGCTGAGGTTGGCCACAGGGTCAGCGTAGAGCTCGAGGTCGTCCCCGTGCAGGCATACGGGTGAGCCGGTCAGTTTCTGGATGGAAGCCACGCCGCCTATGTGATCAGCGTGAGCATGGGTGAGAACGATATACTCGATTGAATGGGTGTCACAGGCCCTGGTAAGCTCGGCCGACGGGGCGGCCGGATCTATGATTACTGCGCGCTTGCTATCCGGAGCGACGACCAGGTAGCAGTTGGTCGCCAGATCGCCCAGCGTCATTCGGTGAATGTCCAGTTTGCTCATGGGCATTTCCCCCTTCATCGTTTCAGGGATTGACGGAGAACACCTTTCATGATACAAAAAGATTAACCTTTTCGCTAGCAATATCTATCAACGCGATGAAGGGGACGAGTAACCGGGAGTCGGGACAGTTCAGAGAGTGGGCGCCAGGTGAGAGACCCATCTGTCCATACCGGCGAATGGCCCCCAGAGCACCGGCCCGAAATCCATGAGTAGGGTGCGGCGGAATCCGACCGATACAGCGGAAGCCGGTAAGGCTTTTATGGCCCGCCGGACTGAGGGTGTTTGTTGCAGGAGGGTGGCACCGCGAGTTCACAGCTCGTCCCTTAAGGGACGGGCTTTTTGCGTTTCAAGAGAGGAGAGTTGAGATGTACGATTTGCGTGTGGTGGTCGACGAGGTGAAGGGCTTTTGCGACCTGCCAATGAAGGAAGGTGACTATTTCGAGGTGAAGGGAGGCAAGATCTGCATTCCTGCGGGGAAGTACATCTGCCTGTGGGCGTTGCAGAGCATGATGCCTATGCTCCCGGTCAAACAGCGCAAGACAGCCGAGAACAATGACTGGATTCCGTACACGAACAAGATCAGCTGTCCTGACCCCAATGGCAGGGTGATCTTCCGCGTGGAAACGGTGCCGGCGGGAACAGCCTTTCCCGAGGTGAAGTCGAGCTCGGTGGTCGAGGAGATGCCGGCATTGCCGGCGAGGATGCTCGTGGATTCCGATGCGTGCTCTGGATGTCTCGCCTGTGAAGCGGCCTGCAGCTTTGCGAGGGCGGACAGATTTGCACCGGCTCAGAGCTGCATTTTTGTGCAGAAAGAGGAGCCGGGCATCGATCATCCCAACGTCTGTCGACAGTGTGGCAATGCGGCGTGTGTCAGCGGATGTCCCGAGGGTGCTCTTTCCAGGGACGAACAGACGACTGCGGTTCTGTGCGACCATGACAAATGCACACAGTGCGGCGTCTGCATGCAGCGATGCCCCTTCGGAGCCCTGCGACGGGATCCGGTGTCGGGGCATCCCCTGTTCTGCGATTTATGCGGCGGCGACCCGGCATGTGTTCGTAGCTGTGCGACAGGTGCGATCTCCTATGGCCACGGTGGCAGGTGGGACCGGGCCTCTGGCGGGAGTGTCGCTGATGGGTCGAGCTAATGCCTGCGGTGGTGGCTATACAGGCCGAGTACTCCGCGTTGACCTGGATCGCGGAACCCACCAGGTCCAGGGATTGCGGTCCGAGGACGCACGAAGATTTCTCGGAGGCAGGGGGCTGAACAGCCAGAGATTGCTCGAGGAAGTTAGTCCGGATGCTGATCCGATGGGGGAGGACAACAAGTTGATCATAGGAGTTGGCCCTCTCACCGGCACGGGGATCTCTGGTGCGAGCCGGGTCACCTTCACGGCCCTTTCGCCGCAGACGGGCATTCTTGGGGATGCCAACGCGGGGGGATTCTTTGGTCCCGAGTTGAAGTTTGCCGGGTTTGACCAGGTGATCATCGGCGGCAGCTCCTCCCGTCCAGTGTTTTTGCTCATTAGTGATGACGGTGTGCAGCTCAGGGACGCGGCGCATCTTGAGGGCCTGGATGTGCCCAGTACCCAGTCGGCGATCCGGAATGAGCTCCGGGATCAGCGCGTGCAGGTGGCCTGCATTGGCCCGGCGGCAGAAAATGGGGTCCGCTTTGCGGGTATCTTCTGCAATGTTGCACGGGCTGCGGCCCGCACGGGGATGGGCACGGTAATGGCATCGAAGAATCTCAAGGCGATCGCAGTTCGTGGGACGGGAGCGGTCCAGGTTGCCGATCCCGGTACCTTCGCTCGCCTGATGAACACGCTCAACGACGAATTGACGGAGCACCCGGATTATCCCGTTCGGGTTCACATGGGAACCACGAAACTCGTGAGTGCCCTGAACGGTTTTGGGTGCCTGGCCACGCGTCACTTCCAGACGGGAAGGTTTGAGGGCGCGGATGCCGTCAGCGGTGAGACCCTGGCTGCGCGATTCAAGGTCAAGGGCAAGGCCTGTTACGCCTGCAACATCCCGTGCAGCCGGCTCGTTCGGGTTCCTGGGGATGATGGGTTCCAGATGGAAGGTCCCGAATTCGAGGGGTTGGCCGGGTTCTCTTCGCGCGTGGGCGTCGATGATCTGGAGGCGGCCCTGCGCGCAGCCGACTACTGCAACCGGATGGGTATTGATGTGATCAGCGCTTCCGAAGTTATCTCGTTCATGATGGAACTGTATGAGACGGGCACGGTCTCCCGCGAAGAATGCGATGGGCTTGACCTGACCTGGGGCAATGCTGCAGCCGTGATGCAGCTTCTGGACAAGATCGTCCGTAGGGAGGGCCTGGGGGATGTGTTGGCGGACGGAGTCCTGGCAGCCGCGACCCAGATCGGCAGAGGTTCTGAATCGGTGACCATGCAGGTCAAGGGCCTGGAGATCTTCCAGGCGGATCCGCGGGGCATCAAGGCCTATGCCCTCGGGATTGCTGTCGCCAGTCGCGGAGGCGACCACTGTCGCTCAGAGCCGTCCTTTGAGTTTACCGGCAGCGAGGAGGAGGCCCTGAAGCGCTACGGAACCGTCGATGCCGCTCACCGCCTCCGTCCTGGGGGTAAGGGGCTCGTGGTCAAGGAAGCGGAGGAACTGGCTGCCCTGGCCGACTCGCTGACCCTGTGCAAGAACACGGTGGTGAACATGGAGGCCGTCAACTACGAGAGCGGCGCGTCCCTGCTGCAGGCTGTGACAGGCTCGGGATGGGATGCTGAGCACCTGGAGCGGGCGTGCGAGCGGATTGTGAACATCGAGCGACTATA
>SKXF01000007.1 GCA_007128555.1 Clostridia bacterium
CTGATTCGACCCGATGGGCCAGCTCTTCGCCGTAAAAGGACACCGGGGAGAACGTCCCCATCCCCCCGGTATTGGGGCCCTGTCCCCCGTCGAGAAGGGCCTTGTGATCCTGGGAAGGGGCCAGGGTGACCAGGGTCCTGCCGTCGGTGATCGCCATCACGCTGAGCTCCTCGCCCGTCAGGAAATCCTCAATGAGCACCCGGTCTCCGGCAGAACCGAACCTTTTCTCGACCATGATCCCGGAGAGGGCCTCCATCGCCTCATCGTGGTCAGCGGCGACGATGACGCCCTTCCCCGCTGCCAGGCCATCGGCCTTGATCACCGCTGGGAAAGATCTCTGCCCCAGGTGAGCTGACGCTTCCTCGAAGTCGGAAAAAACCCGGTACGGCGCCGTGGGAATTCCGTATGTCTTCATCAGGTCCTTGGCGAAGACCTTGCTCGCCTCGATCCTCGCAGCGCTCTGCGAGGGGCCGAAGGCAGCGATACCCTCCTTCTCCAGGGCGTCCACCAGCCCGGCGGCCAGCGGATTCTCCGGTCCCACCACGACCAGGTCCACGCCCAGGTCACCCGCGGATTTAACCACCCCCTCGATGTCTTCGGCGTCTCCGGGCACCCGCTCGGCCACCGAAGCCATCCCGGCGCTTCCAGGCAGCGCTACGACCCGGCTCACCAGCGGGCTTTCTGCAATGCTCACAGCCAGGCTGTGTTCTCTACCTCCGCTGCCCACCACCATGATCTCGTAAGCCATCTTCATCCCCCCGTAATAGATCAATGCACAAAGTGTCGTCGGCCGGTGAACACCATCGCCATGCCCGCCTGGTCGGCGACGTCGACAATCTGATCATCCCGGATGGACCCTCCCGGCTGCACCAGGGCCGCAATCCCAGCATCGGCGGCCACCTGCGCCACGTCGGGGAAGGGCAGCATCCCATCGGATGCCATGACCGCGCCTCGCGCTCCCTCTCCCGCAGCTTCCAGGGCCAGCCGGGCCGAACTCACCCGGTTCATCTGCCCAGCGCCCACGCCGAGCGTGACCCCATCCCTGGCAATCACGATGGCGTTGGACTTGGTGTACATGGCCACGGTCCAGGCGAACGCCATGTCCGCCCATGCTGCGTCCCCGGGCTGGCATCCGCCGGCGACCTCCCACGTCGAGCCAGGGGGCATCCCCTCGTCACGTTGGTTCAGAAGCATTCCGCCCTTTATGAAGCGCCCGGCCAGCTGGTCCATCTCCAGTCCGACCCGACCCGCCTCCTCCTGGCCCAGGCCCGCAAGGCAGAGCGCCCTGAGCTTCTTCCGCCTTTTAAGCCGCTCCAGGGCCTCCCTGGTATACCCGGGAGCCACCAGCACATCGAGGAAGAGCTCGCGCTCCGCTATGAGCTGCACGAACTCCAGGTCCACCTGTCGATTGACGGCCACCACCCCACCAAAAATGGAAACGGGATCCGCGTCGTAAGCCCCCCGGAAGGCATCGGCCAGGGTCCCGGCCACCGCGACACCGCAGGGATTGTTGTGTTTCAGGGCACAGACAGCAGGTGCCTCGAACTCCGAGGCCAATCCCACGGCCACGTCCACATCCAGCAAGTTGTTGTACGAAAGCTCCGGCCCCTGGACCTGGTCCAGGCGTTCCAGGGACAGTGATGAGGTGCTGGGCGTCACATACAGAGCCGCCGTCTGGTGGGGATTCTCACCGTAACGCAGGATCCGTGTCCTCTTCAGGGGAATGGTCAGTTCCTCCGGATAGGACATGAAGCCCGGGCTCCCCTCTCCCAGGTAGGCTGCGATCAGGGAATCGTACCGGGAAACGTGCCGGAAGACCTCCGCCGCCAGCTCGCGCCTCATCTCGGCTGTGACGCCACCGGTCTGCTGCAGCTGTTCCAGGACCCGGGGGTAATCCCGGGGACGGGCCAGGGGAATCACCGAGGCGTGGTTCTTGGCCGCGGCGCGCAGCATGGTCGGTCCCCCAATATCTATGTTCTCCAGGGTCTGCTCGTGGGACCGCCCAGCAGACACCGTCTCCTCGAAGGGGTAGAGATTCACGACCACCATGTCGATGGGCTCGTAACCCCTCTCCTGCAGCTCCCTCGCATCCTCATCCCGGTCCCTCCTGGCCAGGATCCCGCTGTGTATCGCCGGGTGAAGGGTCTTCACCCGACCCTCCAGGAGTGAGGGATGCCCCGTAAACTCGGAAACAGGCGTGACGGGGAGACCCTCGCCCTCGAGGAGGGAAGCCGTCCCTCCCGTGGACACGATCCTCCAACCCAGGTCAACGAGGCCGCGAGCAAGGGGGATCAACCCCTCCTTGTCTGAACAGCTGATCAGGACGATGCGCCCTTCAGTCATTGCGTATCCTCACCCTTCTACCCTGTCTTTGCAAGCGTCGCTCAGCATACAGCGCCAGCGCCCGTGGATACAGGCGGTGTTCCAACCTCAGGATTCGCCGTGAAAGGCGATCGACATCATCTTCGGGGTCCACCGGGACAACGGCCTGCAGGATGATCGGACCCGTATCCACGCCCTCATCGACGAAATGAACCGTGCACCCGGAGACCGTCACCCCGTACTCGAGGGCCTGGGCCTGGGCGTCCAGACCGGGAAAAGCCGGCAGGAGGGAGGGATGTATGTTGAGAACGTCCCCCGGAAACGTCGCCAGGAAACGTGCCGGCAGAACCCGCATGAAACCGGCCAGGGCCACCACATCGATCCGGTACGCCTCAAAGAGTCGGAGCAGGCTCTCACCGAAAGCATGCCGGTCCGGAAGGACCTCCAGCACCTGGACCTCAACTCCGGCCTCCCGGGCCCTCTCCAGGGCGGGGGCATCGCCCTGATCGGAGGCCACCAGGACGACCTCCATGTCCAGGGCGCCGGAGGAAACGGCGTCCAGGATGGCCCCCAGGTTACTGCCCCGGCCGGAGGCCAGGACCGCGAGGCGAAACCTGTCCCCATCACCCACCGCTGTCATCCCCCTCCTCGATGACCTCACCCATCACGTGGGCCTCAACTCCGGCCTCCCGGGCCACGCCCAGGGCCCGCTCGAGATCCCCCGGGGGCACCACGGCGACCATCCCCACGCCCAGGTTGAAGGTCCTGCGCATCTCCTCCTCCGAAACGCGTCCAGCGTCAGCAATGAGATCGAACACCGGGGGACGCGCCCATGACGACCAGTCGATGCGCGGGCGGGTCCCACGAGGTAGTGCGCGGCCCACATTGCCCGGGATCCCGCCACCGGTGATGTGAGCAAAGGCAAGGGCCCCGCCCCGTTCAAACAGGTCCAGGACCGGGCGCACGTAGATCCGGGTCGGCCGCATCAGTTCCTCGGCCAGGGGAATCTCCAGGGGGGCGATTACCTGCTCCAGGTCCCAGCCCCTATCTGTGATCACCTGCCGCACCAGCGAAAAACCGTTGCTGTGAAGGCCAGCCGACGGCAGGCCCAGGAGCAGGTCACCGGGCTCCGGGTCCCGGGGCAAGAGCTCCCGGTCGCCCTCGGCGATCCCCAGGGCAAATCCCACGAGCTCGTGATCGTCCGGACCATATACTCCGGGCATCTCCGCGGTCTCGCCGCCCACGAGGGCACAGCCCGCCTCCCGGCATCCCTGGGCAAGACCCTGTACGATCTGCAGCACCGGCTCCGGCTTGAGCTCCGAGGCGGCGATGTAGTCCAGCAAGAACAGCGGCCTGGCCCCCTCGGTCACCATGTCATTGACCACCATGCCCACGCAGTCCACGCCTACTTCCCGGTGACGGCCTGTCGCCGCGGCCAGCTTGATCTTGGTGCCGACGGAGTCGGTGCAGGCCACCAACCGGGGCCGACGATAGTCCTTCCAGGGAGGGAAAAAGGATGCGGCGAAATCGCCGAAGTCACCGGTGGTCCCCTCGATCCACGTCCCCCGAATCGCCTCCTGCATGCTCGCCACGATGGCATCGGCCCTCTCAATGTCGACCCCCGCGTCCCGATACGTGGTCCCCTCGGCCATTTCAATCAACCTCCTCTAAACGGTCTTCGTCGATTTCCTCGGGCGGCACGGGGTAGTCGCCGTCAAAGCAGGCGGTGCAGAAATTGCTCCGCGTCCCCCCAGCCGCCTCGGCCACGCGATCCTCGTCGAGGTAGGCCAGCGAATCAGCTCCCACGATGGCCCGGATCTCCTCCACCGTTCGTCCCGCCGCGATCAACTCGCCCTTCGAACTGGTGTCAATCCCGTAGTAACAGGGATAGCGGTACGGCGGCGAACTGATCCGCAAATGGATCTCCTCGGCCCCGGCCGCTCGGAGGAGTTCAACCAGGATCTTCGAGGTCGTGCCCCGAACGATGGAGTCGTCCACCAGGACCACCCTTCGACCCTCCACCACCTTGCGCAGGGGATTGAGCTTGAGCCGCACCCCCAGTTTCCTCAGTTCGTCGCCCGGCTGGATGAACGTCCGGCCGATATAGCGATTGCGGACCAGGCCCATCTCGTAGGGGATTCCCGCCTGCTCGGCATATCCGGTGGCAGCCGAGAGGCTGGAGGCTGGCACACCTGACACCACGTCGGCATCGACGGGGTGATCCATCGCCAGGAGTCTCCCCAGCTCCTTTCGCACCTGGTGGACGTTGTGTCCCTGCAGGTTGCTGTCGGGTCGGGCGAAGTAAATGTATTCAAAAATGCACAGCGCCGGCGGGGCGTTCCCGGTGATCCTCAGGCTCGTCAGGCCCTTATCATCAATGCAAAGCAGCTCGCCAGGGGCCACATCCCGCACGAAGGTTGCCCCGGCCGTATCCAGCGCACAGGTCTCCGAGGCCACCATCCACCCGTCTCCCAACCTGCCCAGGCAGAGGGGCCGTATGCCGGCGGGATCCCTGGCAGCAAAGAGCTGTCCGGGGGTCAGGGCGACCAGGGCATACCCACCCCTGACCTCCTGCAAGGCCTCAAGAAGACTCGCTCCCATCTCATCGGAGCGCGCCCGGGCCGTCAGGTGAGCGATGACCTCGGTGTCGGAGGTGCTCTGGAAGATACTCCCACCTCCCTCGAGGCGACGACGCAGGCCCGCTGCATTGGTCAGGTTGCCGTTGTGAGCCAGCCCCAGGGATGTTGACTTCAGGCGCACCACCAGGGGCTGGGCGTTGCGCAGCGTCGTATTTCCCGTCGTCGCGTAGCGTACGTGTCCCACGGCACAATTGCCTCGAAGGGAATCCAGGCTCTCCTCCCCGAAGACCTCTGCGACCAATCCCAGGCCCCGGTGCAGTTTCAGGCCCTCGTCCCCGCTGCAGGCGGCGGCGATCCCCGCGGATTCCTGGCCGCGGTGCTGCAGGGCATAGAGCGCGTAATGGGTCAGGGTCACCGCATGGGGATGCCCCCAGATCCCAGACACCCCACATTCTTCCCGGAGCGCATCTCCGGTCATTTTATACCACCCTCTCTGGCTTCAACGAGCTCCGCAACCGATAGGTCGATTCGCGTCCGCCCGGTTGTGACGCTGAGCGAACTGCCCCCCACCTCACCGATGACTTCAAGGGGACATCCCAGCTCCTGTGCCCGTTCCACCAGGGCCTCCAGGGATTCCGGCGCAGCACTCACCAGGTACCGCGGCCCGCCCTCACCGAACAACACCTCATCCCCTCGCTGTCCCCCCTGCAGTTCGATCTCAGCGCCGAGCTGGCACGGCGAAAGACACGCCGCCTCGGCCAGGGCCACTGCGAGACCACCATCGGATACATCATGGGCCGATCGGATCCATCCACGGGCAATGCCCACCCGACACGCCTCGCCCGCGGCCCGTTCCGCCGCGAAGTCGACGTCGGGCACAGGACCCGCCACCTTCCCGGCGACGATGCTCAGGTACTGGGATCCGCCCAGGGATCCCGTTCCCCCACCCAGGAGAAGAACCACATCACCGGCGGCGGCAAACCCGGGAGGGACGCACCGCGAGACATCCTCCAGCAGGCCGACCATGCCGATGACGGGCGTGGGATAGATCTCCCGCCCCCCCGTCTCGTTGTAGAAGCTGACATTGCCGCCGGTGACCGGCGTGCCGAGGGCCCGGCAGGCTTCGCCCATCCCTGAAACCACTTCGGCGAAGCGATACATGACCTCGGGTTTCTCCGGACTGGCAAAATTCAGGCAGTTGGTCACCGCCACGGGGCGGGCGCCGACAGCAGAGAGATTCCGGTAACTCTCGGCGACCACGTTCATGGCCCCCCGCCTGGGATCCAGGTGACAGAGCATGCCGTTTCCATCGACTACGACCGCGATCCCCCCCCCAGAACCCCGGACTCGCAAAACAGCCGCATCGGCACCCGGCTTCATCACGGTGTTGATCCCGACCATATGATCGTATTGCTCATAAACTTCCCTTCGGGAACACAGGTTGGGATGGGAGAGCATCTGCAGGAGGACCCGGTTCAGATCCCGGGGTTCGGGGATCTCCCCGAGGTCAAAACCCGGAGCCGGTGCAGGGGGTTGCATCGGTCGGTCATAGGCGGGAGCCCCCTCCGTCAGGCTCAGAGCCGGTACCGACGCGACCTCTGTGCCGTCCTCGAGAACCCTCAGCAACCCGTCTGACGTGACCTCACCGATCCGCGCAGCCTCCAGTTCCCACCTCTTGAAAATGTCCTCCACTTCATCTTCCCTGCCCCGGTGGGCGATGACCAGCATCCGCTCCTGGGACTCGCTGAGCATCACCTCGTAGGGCGTCATTCCCTCCTCGCGCCTTGGCACCCGGGCCACATCGATCTCCATGCCCATCCCGCCCCTTGAAGCCGTCTCTGAGGCGGCCGATGTCAGGCCTGCCGCTCCCAGGTCGTTGACGCCAACCACGGCATCACTGCCCGTGAGCTCCATGCAGGCCTCGATCAGAAGTTTTTCGCGAAAGGGATCTCCCACCTGCACGGCGGGCCTCATGGACTCCGCTGCCTCATCAAACTCCCTGGAGGCCAACAGGCTCGCCCCGTGGATGCCGTCCCGGCCCGTGCGGGTCCCGACGATGAAAACGGGGTTGCCCGCACCCGAGGCCCGCCCCCCCACGAGACGGTCCTTCGTTACCAGGCCCAGGCACATCACGTTCACGAGGGGATTCTCGCGGTAGGCCTCGTCGAAATAGATCTCGCCCCCCACCGTGGGAACACCCACGCAGTTGCCGTAGAAGCTGATCCCCGACACCACGCCCTCAAACAGATAACGGGTCCGGGGATCCCCTGGATCGCCAAAACGCAGGGAATCCAGCAGGGCGATGGGCCGAGCTCCCACGGTGAAAATGTCCCGCAGGATCCCTCCCACCCCGGTGGCGGCCCCCTGGACCGGCTCTATTGCGCTGGGGTGATTGTGGGACTCGATCCGGAAAGCGAGGGCCAACCCCTCCCCCAGGTCAATCACACCTGCATTCTCCCCCGGGCCCTGCAACACGTGGGGGGCCTCGGTGGGCAGCTGGGCCAGGTGCCTCCGGGAACTCTTGTAGCTGCAGTGCTCCGACCACATCAACCCGTAAAGACCCAGTTCCAGGGGGTTGGGCCGCCGGTCGAGGTCCTCGCAGACCCGATCATACTCACTCCGGCTGAGACCCACGTCCCTCCAGGGGGTCGCGCCTCCCTCATTGTCACCTGGTTGCACGGCTCGCAGCCTCCCTATGCCCCTTCACGATGGAGCGAAAAATGTAGGCGCCGTCGGTTTCTCCGAGAACAGCCTCGGCACATCGCTCGGGATGGGGCATCATGCCCACCACGTTGCCAGCGTTGTTTGAAAGGGCAGCGATCCCACCCCAGGACCCGTTGGGATTGTGACGGGGATCGGTTTCGCCCTGCGGCCCGCAGTACCGCATCAACACCCGGCCCCGCTCACCATCTGGACTGGGACGATAGTTGCCCTGGTGATGGGCAATGGGAAGACGAAGCACCTGGCCCACCTCGCACTGCCGGGTGAAGGGGGTGTCGATATCCTCCACCCGCACCCAGCAGTGGTGGCAGGAAAATCGGAGGTGGCTGTTAACCATGAGGGCACCTGGCAGCAGCCCGGCCTCACACAATACCTGGAAACCGTTGCAGATCCCCAGTACCAGCCCGCCCCTCAGGGCGAACTCCCACACCGCATCCATGACGGGCGTGTGGGCGGCGACGGCTCCGGCCCGGAGATAATCTCCGTAGGCAAAACCCCCGGGCAGGATGACACAGTCCGTTTCGGGCAGATCCTGCGCCGTGTGACGGACGTAGTCGACGGGAGCACCCAGTACGTTTTCGACGACATGGTGACAGTCGCGGTCGCAGTTTGAACCGGGAAACACGATCACGGAAAAATGCATTTGCCCCCACCTTCCCTGGTCATTACCCCTGTACCTCGATGCGGTAGTCCTCCAGGACCGGGTTGGCCAGCAATCGCTTGCACATCTCATCCACACGGCCCAGGTC
>SKXF01000176.1 GCA_007128555.1 Clostridia bacterium
CAATGTGCACCTCGGGGAGGCCCAGGGCAAAGACCAGGGGAAACTGGATATTCTTGTGACACTCGGCGGCAAGAAGATGCCGGGGCGGATTCTGACGACACTCCTTCGTCACCCAGCCTCCAATTTCCACGTTGCCCAGCTGGGGGTGGTCGAAGGCGCGCCACGGAACGAAACCTTCACCGGCGAGCTCCCGATCATTCCATTGCAGGAGACGGAGCTCCAGTTCTCTCCTCTTGTCCGGAGCCATCTGGCGCATCTGCATGGGATTCATCTTCAGGTCCGGGGCCGCCCGTCCCACCACGTCCCACAGCTCGGGAGTGAACCCATAGACGCCCCGATGCTCCCAGGTCCAATCATCCAGCACACCGGACCATATATCGCCGTAACAGCAGACCACGGGATACCCAGTCACATCTGTCCCCCAGCGGCCAATGGTTTCATAGGCCGCCATGTCGTCACTGTCAAACTCATCATCTCTGATGGTGCTATGGGGACGGAACAGAACACCACCGGTCGTATGGTAGACGAGGACCCCTCCAATATTCGGATGGTCATCGATAAATTCCACGAGGTTACGGGTCTCCGGCTCGGAAAGGGGAAAGGGTCCCGCGCCCTTGGTTGTCGGACTGTATCCTGCGGGGAAATTGCGATTCAAATCAAGACCGTACTCCACGGGTACCGGGCGGAAGGGCAGTTCCACCGGGTCTGCAATCTCTCCACGGTCATCCATGACCATGCCTTCACTGTAGACATGGTAGAAAGGACCATCCAAGTCGGAAGGCATTCTCTCCACCATGAGACGTGGGTCATCGATATCCACTTTCCAAGCTCCACGCTCATTATCTGCGACCCGCATTAGGAGAATCTGGCCATCTCCGTCGATGTCCATTGCGTGCAAGCCCGGAGGATCCTCATCACGGCGGTACTCGGGATAGACACGAACACTGCTGCGCAGAAGCTCGGGTGTGGTCAGGTACTTCTCCGCACCATCAGGGTTCGCCCTCGGGATAATGTAGAAGGTGCGGGTCCTGAGCAATTTCTCCACCCGGGGATCCCGAGATCGGTTCGAGACCAGGTAATCGATAAGGTAGAGGCAGGTCATCGAGGCAGTGACCTCACCAGCATGTATGTTGCCATCTGCGTAAAAGCCAGGCTTGTGCTCGGGTTCGCCTGCAGAGCGATCGGTGACGGTCACCGCCCAGACATCCCGGCCCTCGTAGCTGGTGCCGATCGACTCAAGTCTGATGAGATCCGGATGCTCTCGTTCCCTGGTTTCCAGCCACCCGGTGAGTTCATCGTGCGTGTAGTAACGGTCGAAGGACATGCATCCTCTCCCCCCTGGTGAGTCGTTCCATGTATGTTCAATTCACCATGGAAGGGAAATGTCCTTCACCCCATTGCGATGGAAAGCGGTTGTTTGCGGTCGGCTCACACCACCGAGCACGGAGGCCCGCATTCAGCGGCTCCGAAGATTATCTAACGACGTCGAATTCAGGTCGAGATCGGAGATCTGCCCAGGAGAACTCCCCTGGAAACAAGATGTCCTGGGCAAACAGGCCCTGTTCATCACAACGAGGTCCATAACAACCTGGCCCAGGCACTCAGATTTCGGGGGCGGACGGGGCAACCACCATGATGAGGACCAGCAAAAAGGCCACCGATGTGGTGGCCTTATGGAGCTGGCGACGGGAGTCGAACCCGTGAACCTGCCGCTTACGAGGCGGCCGCTCTACCAGCTGAGCTACGCCAGCACGCACCATGAGCGAGAGACGGGATTCGAACCCGCGGCCCTCGGCTTGGGAAGCCGACGTTCTACCCCTGAACTACTCTCGCGGTATGTGCTTGAAAGAATAATATGAAGTGGCGGAGGCGACGGGATTTGAACCCGCGATCTCCGGCGTGACAGGCCGGCATGTTGAGCCCCTACACTACGCCTCCGCGCCCATTGATTTTGATTTTATCATTCCAGGCGATCCTATGCAAGGAGGATCACCTTCACCGAAGACAATGATACCGACATCGGCTCAGCCTGTCAACCATGTCATAACGCCGAGAATGACAAGAATGGTGCCTGGCAGGGCCCGTGACATCCAGGCGGGCAACTCCTTGCTCAGCCGAGAGCCGAGCAGCATCCCAGCGGACAGAAAAATAACCGTGCCGACACCCACTGCGGCAGCGGTGGGTGCCACCGGAAGTTGCAGAAATCCAGCGCTGATTCCGGCACCGAGGGCATCACAGCCAAGGGCAAGGCCCAGCAGCACCGCCTCGGACCCACCAATCGTTCGCGAATTGTCAATATCTGCTGCTTCGGGATCCTGCAGAACCTTGATGATAATACCGATAGGACGAAACCTCAACGTGGCGATGGCAGAATCGTTGCCGATCTCGGCACGTCCTCCATCGGATGCCTCCTTTTTGCCTCCCGGCTGGAAGGCAGCCGATAGAAGGAACCAGAGCCCCAGGCCGACGAGGATTGCCGCCCCGAGACGCGGAGCCGTCCCCGGAGAGAACCACGAGACCATGACACCCCCAAGCAGCATAGCAACGGTCTTGAGCAGCGCAGAACACAGTGCAACGAGGCTGAGTACGCCTGGAGTGAGAATCATACGACGAAATCCATAGGATATGCCGACTGCAAAACTATCGATGCTTACGGCAAGTGCCAGAATCAACACCTGTATCAACTGCATGTGGTCCCCCCAGAAAAAGACTTATGAGCACTTCATCCTATTCGGGGAGACCACGCAACGCTAACGCAGTCTTATAATGGGTTCCAACTCCAGGGTCTGTTCTCGCCCTGGACCTACAGATAGATGGGTAACAGGGGTGCCCGCCAGTTCGCCCACTGTGCGCACATAATTTCGGACGGCGCTGGGAAGGTCGGAAAAACGGCGAACCCGACTGATATCGTCGTCCCATCCCACAAGTTCAATGTACTCGGGGTGACAGTCAGCCAGGACGCCCTGGTCAAGGGGGAACTCATCGACGACTGCATCGTTGCATGCATAGGAATCGGCGATCCTGATCTTCTCCATTCCACTGAGAACATCGATTTTTGTCAGGCAGATTCCATCAAGTCCGTTGACCCTGACAGAATGCCGCAGCACCACAGTATCCAACCAGCCACACCGCCTCGGCCTACCCGTGGCTGTCCCGTATTCCTGCCCCCTCTGCCTGAGAAGGTCGCCAGTACGGTCCTGCAGCTCCGTTGGAAATGGGCCGTCGCCGACCCGGGTGGTGTAGGCCTTGGCGATGCCAATCACCTGCGACAGGCGCGTCGGAGGTACGCCGGTTCCTGTACAGACACCTCCCGAGGTTGGATTCGAGGAGGTCACGTAAGGGTAGGTCCCCATGTCCAGGTCCAGCAAGGTGCCCTGGGCTCCCTCAAACAGAACTCTGGCGCCCTGTTCCATGGAGCGATTCAACAGGAGAATCGTATCACAGACGTGGGGCCTGAGATGTTCTGCATACTCCAGGTATTCCCTGGTAATGGCCTCGGGATCTAGAGGATCCACACCATAGATCTTCTCGAGAAGTGGATTCACGCGTCGCAGCTGGACATGTACTTTTTCGGCAAAGGATTCCGGGCGAAGAAGATCCGAAATACGGACACCCCAGCGGGCAGCCTTGTCGCGCGAGGCTGGACCGATGCCCCGGCCCGTGGTTCCCAGGCTGTTGACGCCCCGAAGCCTCTCCTCCTCAACATCGAGGATTTTATGGTAGGGCATGATCAGGTGGGCTGCATTGCTGATACGTAGCAACGACCTGTTGTAACCTGCCGCCTCTATTCGCTCCAGCTCATCAATTAGGAGCCCCGGATCAACCATCATGCCATGGGCCATGACGCTCATCTTACCAGCCAGGATACCGGATGGGATGAGGTTCAGCTTGTGCACGACCCCAGATATCACGATCGTGTGCCCAGCATTTGCTCCACCCTGGAATCGGACAACAATGTCCGCCTGGGAGGCCAGGAAATCAGTCATTTTCCCCTTGCCCTCATCACCCCATTGAGCACCCACTATAACGACTCCCATTTTCAACCTCCCCGGTTCTCTCTGGCCAGGATGGACCGCGCTGCGTGAATCCCTGATGCAGAGGCCTGCACCAAACCACGGGTTATGCCGGCTCCATCACCGGCAGCGTAGAGGTTCTTAACCGGTGTCTCGAGGGATCTATCCACCTCCAGGACCGATGAGTAAAACTTCACTTCAACACCGTATAGCAGCGTATGCCGGGAGTGAACCCCCGGTAACAGGCGATCCAGAGCTTCCAGCATCTCCAGTATGCCAAGAAGATGACGGTACGGAAGGACGAGACTGAGATCACCCGGCGTGGCATCGGTCAACGTGGGAACGACCACCCCCCGCTCAATCCTGCGCCGCGTGGAGCGTCGACCGGCCAGAAGATCTCCCAGCCTCTGGACAAGCACTCCCCCGCCCAACATGTTCGCCAGCGAGGCGATGTTGCGCCCATACTGCACAGGTTCGTCAAAGGGCTCGGTGAAGGTCTTGGAGACAAGAAGGGCGAAGTTCGAGTTTTCGCCGGTAGCCTGACGATAGCTGTGCCCGTTGACCGTTACCAACCCATCAAAGTTCTCCATCGTCACCTCACCATGAGGGCACATGCAGAAAGTCCGTACTTTGTCATCAAAGGACTTGGAGTAATACAGCAGCTTTGACTCGTAGAAGGCATCAGTGATTTCCTCGAGGACCAGTGCGGGTACTTCCACCCGCACTCCTATGTCTACAGAGCTGGACGTCACCTTGACACCCAGGTTCTTTGCCTGATCGCCAAGCCAGGCCGAACCGGCCCGGCCCGGGGCAACCACGACGTAGCGCCCGGCGTAGCGACGTCCGTCGACGGTCACAACGCCTTCAACACAGCCATCAACCGCGCTAATCTCCGCGACCTCGACGCCGGTCTCGATGTCCAGCCGGTCCGCCAGGTGTTCATAGGCTGCCCGAGAGACCTCGGCGCAAAGATCTGTACCCAGGTGCCGAATCTGGCCAGGAACAAAAATGAGATCTGCGGCCGCAGCGCGTCTTCGCATCTCGTGGGCGATCTCGTGATCCGTCCCATACACCTGCTCTGGGGCACCAAGTTGCAGGTACCATCGATCAGAGTAGTCTATGAGATCCTTCAGGGCATCGTTGCCCGTGTACTGCGCAAGGTTCCCTCCAAACTCGGTTGTCAGCGTGAGTTTGCCGTCGCTGAACGCTCCGGCGCCTCCCCACCCGGTCACGTTGTGACACGGATCACACCGGGCGCACCCCATCTGGTTAGACACAGGACACCTACGTCTTTTCAACTCGGGGCCGCGCTCCAGCATCAGGAGATGTAGATCGGGATCTCGTTCCAGGAGTTCCAGGGCGCAAAAGATCCCCGCAGGTCCGGCCCCGACGATGATAACATCATAGCGTGAACCTTTCATGCTCCCTCCTCCCGCCATTCGGGCTCCACGAACCTACTGTACTGCTTCAGAAATATCAGCGGTACCTCGCCGGTGGGGCCGTTACGCTGTTTAGCCACAATGATGTCCATGACATTATCATTATCCCGTTCAGGGTTGTTCCATATGAAAGCAACCAGATCCGCATCCTGCTCAATCGCCCCGGACTCCCGGAGATCTGACAGCTGAGGTCTCCGATCTGATCGTTGTTCCACCGCCCGGCTCAACTGGGACAGAGCCAACACGGGGCATTTCATCTCTCTGGCCAATCCCTTCAGTGACCGGGAAATGCTGGACATCTCCTGCTGGCGGTTCTCCGCAGCTGCGGCGTGCATCAGCTGCATGTAATCGATGATCACCAGGCCAACATCTCTCTCGGCCTTAAGGCGGCGGGCACGCCCGCGGAGCTCCATTACGCTCAGACTGGGGCTATCGTCAACGTAAATCTCTACCTCACCCAGACGGCCCAGGGCCCGCGAGAGCTTTGGCCAGTCATCATCACGAAGGTAGCCCGTACGAAGGCGGTGCCCGTCAATGCCCGCCTCACATGACAGCAACCGCAGAGCCAGCTGCTCCCGGGCCATCTCGAGGCTGAATATGGCCACCGGCACCTTGCTCTGTAGAGCAGCATTGGCCGCCATGTTTAGCGCCAGGGTTGTCTTGCCCACCGAGGGTCGGGCGGCCACGATTATAAGTTCTGACGGATGAAGCCCGGAGGTCATCTCGTCCAGCTTCTTGAACCCGGTGGGGACACCTACCACGCTGCCCTTATTATGGTAGAGGCTTTCAATCTCCTCGAAGGCGTCCTTCAGCACATCGTAAAGGGGGGCGTACGTTCGGGACATCTTGCTCTGTGCGATCTCGAAAATGAGCTGTTCGGCCCGGTCCACGACATCCCTGGAGGTGTCACCGGCCGAATAGGCGAGGCGGGTAATGTCCGCGCAGGCTCGGATCAGCTGCCGTAGCAGGGATTTCTGCTCGACGATCTGAGCGTAGTATTCGATATTGGCGGAGGTGGGAACTGCATTGGCCAGGGAAGAGAGATACGATGCCCCACCCACCGCCTCCAGTTCGCCGCTACTGCTCATCTGCTCGGAAATTGTGACGAGATCGACCGCCTCGTTGCGATCGTACAGTTTTAGCATCGCACTGAATATTTTGCTGTGCGCCCCACGGTAAAAATCCTCAGCGTGCAGCATCTCCGCTGCCAGGGCTATCGCGTCTCTGTCCAGCAGCATGGAACCAAGAACCGACTGCTCCGCATCCTCATTCTGCGGTGGAACGCGGTCCAGAAGCGCATTCAACCCGTCTCCCCCTCTCCCCAGCGGGCGTTACTCGTCTTCTCCAGTCACAATCACCTTGACGGTGACATCAACCTCCTCGTGCAGGGCAATTCGAATCTCATATTCTCCCAGTTCCCGCAGGGGTTCGTCCAGAACAATCTTTCTTCTGTCCAGATTGACCTCGGTCTTTTCGACAAGCGCAGCGGCGATCTGTTGGGTGGTGACGGATCCAAACAATTTTCCGCTCTCGCCCGCCCGGGCACTGAGGTGCACCTCAATGCCCTCAAGGGCCGCAGCCTTCTCCGTAGCCTCTTCCTTTGCCCGGTCGGCAATCCGCTCCCGCCTTACCTGCTCTTGCTTCCACCGGACCATGCTGTCCTTGGTGGCTCGTTCCGCCAGGCCCCGGGGAATGAGATAATTGCGAGCGTAGCCGTTTGCAACCTCGACCACCTCGCCCGACTCACCTACACCCTCAACTCGGTCCATCAGAATTACTCTCATTGTCTTGCCTCCTCAAAGTCACTCATCCAGATGCGAGATCGATTTAGCGGGTGGCCCTCGATTGAAACCGCCCCCTGAAGTCCAGGCCGGAATCCATGATGCCGACCAGGGGCAGAAGCAGGAAGATCACCCCATTCAGGGAGAGAAAGGCACACAGGCCCCCCGCAAGCCACCGCGAACGCAGGTAGCGGCGCACAAAAAAATACAGGAGGGAAATACCAAAAACGCGATAGATCATGTCCATGGCGAACAGAACGTTCCTCGCAAACATCCTCACAAGCGATTCTCCGACCGGAGCAGCAAGGTCCACGACGAAGGAAGCCAGCAGGACAAAGGCAAGCCAGATCGGGGCCCGCCAGATGGCGAACGGTGCGAGGTCCGGAACCTCATATCCAAGACGGGGCAGGATCATCCGGGTCATGAGGTAGGTCCACAGCGCATACATCAAGGCAGAAAACATGAATACCGCAGGGAAGACCATCTTCAGATAGACCATGGTCACCTGCATTTGCTCTACCGTCGCTTCAACCTGCTCCGGGTCCAGACCCAGGCCCAGGTACATGTCAGCTGCCCGTTCAATGCTCTCATCCATCATGAACTGCATCTGCTCCAGCAAATCCACACCCATGAGCGGGCCGCTTATCAATATCGCCACCAGGAATGCCAGGGTCACAGCCACGGTGCCTGCTCCGATGAGCGTTGGAGCATTCCAGTTCCGGTCCAACCCAACTCCGAAGGCGATCCCTATGAAACCGACCAGGGTGACGCCGGCGAACACGGCCTGTAGTAGGCCGAGGAACATGGTGGCCAACAGCACCGTAACAACCACGGCCATCACGCCATAACGAACGCCATGACGCATGATCACCACCATGACTGGCACCGGCCACGCGAGCACCACGAAGACACCCGCCAGGGGCAAAAATGCCCCGATGAACATCAACAGTACGGTTATGGCTGCCAGCAGTGCGCTCTCAGCCAGAGGGCGCACCCCGGTATCGTCGCCATTGCCGCGATGGATGATCAATCACGCCCCTTCTCTGCATCGTCGCGATAATCGATGAGTGCAGTCAGATCACCGTACCAGGTCTCTAACTGGTGCTC
>SKXF01000238.1 GCA_007128555.1 Clostridia bacterium
GTTTCACGGTATCGAAACTCAATCCTCTATCTCCCCTGGATTTACCGCATTATCCTCCCCCAGGTTCACGCGCTGCATAATGGAAGCATAAACGTGCACTGGCTGCGGCGGGAGGTCAGGTGTTGTGGATATCCTGGCATGGGCACGACACTTGTGACCGCCTAACCCGGGTGTTATCATATCAAGAGATGTAATCATCGATTAAATTGGGTTTTGTTTCTGTGAATATGTCGTCCGCAGATCGAATCTCCTGGAGGTGAGAGAGCGAGTGGCCCGAAAAACGTTTCGGGGCGGAGTGCATCCGCCTGAGTTCAAAGATCTCGCCTGTTCGCGCCCGGTGGAAGTATTGCCCACCCCGGCACGAGTCATTATACCTATGGTGCAACATATGGGTGCGCCTTGCGAGGCGATTGTCAAGAAAGGCGATGCGGTTGCCATGGGTCAGGTGATTGGGGATACAGATGCTTTCGTCAGTGCCCCCATTCACGCCAGTGTATCGGGTATCGTGGAGGCCGTGGGAGAGTGTACGCTGGCGGACGGACGGAAGGTTCCGGCGGTGATCATTGAGTCCGACGGTGAGGATCGTCTGAGTGAAGACATCAAACCGTCCGGGGATCTTGCAGAACTCACGGGTGAGGACATCAGGAATCTCGTGCGGAAGGCGGGAATCGTGGGCATGGGCGGAGCCGCATTCCCAGCTCACGTCAAGTATTCACCGCCTCCCGATGGTGATGTAGACACCATTATCCTGAATGGTTGCGAGTGTGAGCCCTTTCTAACCTGTGATCACCGGGTGATGATCGAGCAGGCTGAGGAGATTGTCTTCGGGCTCGAGGTCATCATGAAGGCTTGTGAAGCTGAGCGCGGCGTGATCGGGGTGGAGGACAACACGCCCGATGCGGCCGAGGCATTGCGGCAGGCCATTGGGGACCGACCCTACGAGGTTGTGAGCCTCCAGACCAAGTACCCTGAGGGGGCAGAGAAACAGCTGATCAGCGCCATAACAGATCGTGAAGTGCCGTCCGGAGGCCTACCTCTGCATATAGGAGTCGTTGTTAACAACGTTTCAACAGCCGTGGCCATTGCCAGGGCTTTCAAAACGGGGATCCCTCTCATTGAGCGTATCGTAACCGTCAGTGGAGATGTGGTTGTCCAGCCCAGGAACTTGAGGGTCAGGCTGGGTACTCCCATTGAGGCGTTGCTGGAGGCCTGTGGCGGTTTCACCGAGGCCCCGGCCAGGTTGATATCTGGCGGCCCAATGATGGGATTGGCGATCTATGACCTCGATACGCCAGTGACAAAGGGAACGTCCGGAGTGATCGCTCTCAGTGAGGGGGTTGCTCCTGTCCTCAACGAGGAGCCCTGCATCAGGTGCGGTCGTTGCGTGGAGGCGTGTCCGTCGTTTCTGATGCCTCTTTACCTGGCGGCTTATCCCGATGAGTCTGCGATGGAGTTCCGACCGCTGGATTGCATAGAGTGCGGTGCCTGTTCATACATCTGCCCGGCAAACATACACCTGCTACAGCGCATCCGGTTGGCCAAAGCGGAGGCAGCCGCAAGACAGCGAGGGGAGTCGTGAACCCGGAGGAATTGGAGGAATGACCGTGAGCATCAAGGATGGTCTGCAAACATCGAGATTGACCTTAGCTTCATCACCTCACCTGCGTTCGAATGTCACAGTGCGACGGATCATGTCCGATGTTGTCATTGCCCTACTCCCGGCCGCTGCGGCAGGTGTGTATTTTTTTGGGATCGATGCCGTGTTTGTCATTGCCAGCGCCGTGCTCGGTGCTACTGGGGCTGAGGCCCTCGTTGCACGGGTCAGGGGCCGGGAGATTCCACTTTATGATGGAAGCGCCCTGGTCACTGGCCTGCTGCTGGCCCTCACCCTCCCCCCGGGGGTTCCGCTTTGGATGCCTCTCACCGGAGGTGCCTTCGGCATCGTCGTCGGTAAGTCCCTCTTCGGGGGATTGGGTCTGAATATTTTCAATCCTGCCCTCGTAGGCCGTGTTTTTCTTGTGGCTTCATTTCCTGTTTCCATGACGACATGGCGCTGGCCGGTTGCCTCCGGAGAATGGATGGCCAGTGGCTTCGATGCTCTGTCTACCGCCACACCCCTCGATCTGATGCGCCTGCAGGGAGTGGCCACTCCCCTGGGAGATCTGTTTATCGGCCGGGTTGCCGGGAGCCTGGGTGAGACGTCTGCTCTCGCCCTACTGGTCGGCGCCGCCTTTCTTCTGATCCGCGGAGTGATTGACTGGCGCATTCCCATTTCATACATAGCTACCGTCATGAGCCTCGCCGCCATCATGGGTTTTGACCCGACTTTTCACCTGCTCGCTGGGAGCTTGATCCTCGGTGCCTTCTACATGGCAACGGATTATGTTTCCGGGCCTATCACGCCCAGGGGCAAACTGGTCTTCGGGGCTGGATGCGGTATCATGACCATGTTGATCCGGGGATACGGGGGCTATCCCGAGGGTGTGACCTACGCGATCCTGCTGATGAACGCAACGGTGCCGTTGATTGAACGATACACCATTCCAAGAGTCTTCGGATTGAAGAAAATGGAGGTGTGACCCCGTGCGCAATGTGGTTTATCTCGGAGTAGTCCTGATGCTTATATGCTCCGTGAGTGCCGGTGCCCTGGCGGCTACCAACAGGGTGACCCATCCCCTGATCGAGGATCACAGGGCTGCCACTCGTGCGGCCGCGATGGCAGAGGTCCTGCCTGGAGCCCGTACCTTTGAGGAGGTCACGGGCGAGTATGAACGTCTTCTGGCCAGATATCCCAATGTGGATGCGGTCAGCGTTGGGCAGGCCGATGCTGCAGGCCCTGTTGGTCACGTATTTTCGGTCTCTCCGCCGGGATATGTGGCCGATATTGTCATGCTGGTGGGCATTTCCGAGGACCAGGTCCTTGGTATACAGATTCTGCGGCAGACGGAGACTCCTGGCCTCGGCGCGTTGGTTGTCCGCGACCGCTTCCTGGATCAGTTTGACAGGCTGCCTACTGGCGAGCCTGTGGCCCTGACCCGTGACGGGGGAAAGGTCGATGCCGTGGCCGGAGCGACGGTATCGTCCAGGGCCGTGGTCGAAGGCGTGGAACAGGCGAGGAAGCTGCACGCTGACATCAGGGGAGCGAGGTGAGCGCGGTGGACCGACTGTGGCGAGATTTTAACCGAGGGATACTGAAAGAGAATGCAATACTGCGGCTTGTGTTGGGCATGTGTCCCGCACTAGCTGTGACCACCGCGGCAGTATACGGGTTGGGCATGGGGCTGGCTAGTACGGCGGTCCTGGTCATGTCAAACTTCTTCATTGCTATGCTACGAAACCTGATACCGCAGAAGATCAGGATCCCGTGTTTCATCGTCGTGATCGCCAGTTTTGTCACCATCGTGGACCTGTTCATGGAAGCCTACGTGCCGGATCTGCACCAGGCCCTGGGCATCTTTATACCCCTCATTGTCGTCAATTGTCTCATACTGGGGCGGGCCGAGGCCTTTGCGTCTCGCAATCCGGTTGTCAATTCCGTGGCGGATGGCCTGGGCATGGGGCTCGGCTTTACCCTCGGTCTGACCGTATTGGGCTCGATCCGGGAGATCTTGGGCGCCGGGACGCTGTTTGGCTTCGGGATCATGGGATCGGCTTTTCAGCCAGCCCTGATCATGATTCTGCCGCCGGGGGCCTTCCTGACCATGGGCTTGTTGATTGGATTTATGAACTGGTGGGACGCGAGGCAACAGAAGATCACAGGCGGGACGCGGAATGGGGTGGCGACCGATGGCGGCGGAGCTCATCATCATATTCATTAGTGCCGCGCTGATCAACAACGTTGTCCTGATCCGTTTTCTCGGGATTTGCCCTTACCTGGGGGTGTCCAGGACCCTGTCGATGGCCAAGGGCATGGGGGCCGCGGTGGTTTTCGTCATGACCATTTCATCGGTGGTTACCTGGCTCTTGCAGCACTATGTGTTGATTCCTCGAGGCATTGAGTACCTGCAGACCGTCGCCTTTATCCTGGTGATTGCGACGCTGGTGCAGTTCGTCGAAATGGTCATGCTCAAGTACAGCTCGTCCTTGTACCGGGCCCTTGGTGTTTACCTGCCCCTTATTACCACCAACTGTGCCATCATGGGTATTGCCCTGTTGAACATCACGGGTGGATATGACTTTATGCAGACGATATTTCATGCGATCGGAGCAGGCGTAGGATTCGTAATCGCCATTGTGCTCTTCGCCGGTATACGCGAGAGATTGGACCGGGCAGATGTTCCCTATGCTTTCCAGGGCACACCCATTGCCCTGGTCGTTGCAGCTCTGCTGTCCATGGCATTTATGGGTTTCAGTGGCTTCAATATTTCCGGCTTATTTGGTTTCTGATTCTGGGACAGTCGTGTTCTCAGATTCGAATGTGAGGTGATGATGGTGCTAGAACCGGTTGTAACCTTGATGGTACTGGGTCTTTTGTTTGGGGCAGGCCTCGCTTTTGCTTCTCGCGTGCTTTCTGTGAAACGGGATGAACGGATCGAGGCTATAGAGGCGATGCTTCCCGGGGCCAACTGCGGTGCCTGTGGATTTGGAGGTTGTGGCTCTTTCAGTGAAGCCGTCGTTGGTGGCGAAGCCCCCGTCACGGGATGCAGCGTGGCTAGTAGTGAGGTGCTGGCCAAGATGGCAGAGCTGGTCGGTGATGGTGAAGAGATTGACAGCTCGGCGGCGAGAAACGTGGCCACGGTGCGATGCCGTGGGACCGCAGACGCAGCCAAGATCCGTTTCAACTATGCCGGTGTGAAGAACTGTGCCGCGATGGGTGCCATAGGAGGAGGGCACAAAGAGTGTGAATTTGGCTGCCTGGGGGGTGGCACCTGTGTGGAGGCCTGCCCCTTTGATGCCATCCACATGGGCGATGGCGGCATCCCTGTTGTGGACGCCAGCCGATGCACGGCATGCCGCAAGTGCGTTGCGGCCTGCCCCAGGGGCCTCATCGATATGGCACCCGAGAATTGTCCTGTACTCCTTGTCTGCCAGGCGGAGCTCGGTCCACGGGATGCGAGGGGGATCTGTACCTATGCGTGCCTGGGATGTGGGCTCTGTGCGAGACGCTGTCCGCAGGATGCCATTGTGATGGAGAACTACCTTCCAGTGATTGACTTTGATAAGTGCGATGCCTGTGGCACCTGTGTGCAGGCTTGCCCTAAAGACTGCCTGCTGGGGCCATCCCGTTCGGTCGATGGGGCCGATTGACCGGGGGCACCGGCTTGAAGGATTTACTGACGATTCGGTGGGGTCGACAGCCTTGGCCTCACCTTTTTCGTGGGTGGTGCCGCCGGTCCCATGGCAGGTGAGATTCTCCTTCGAGCCGGCAACGCGGGATCAAACTTCACGGTCCGACCGGGATGCAGATGCCCGGTATTGGTTCTGGCAGCACCACTGCACGGCCCCACCTTTTTGCCCCCTGGAAAGGGGCCTTATGTTCCTGAACTGACCCTGCTACTCAGGGATCAAGTCTGGCATTCGCTCAATGGGATCGTCGAGTGTGAAATGTCCCCCAAGGCTGACTCCTTTTTCGCCTTCCACCAGGATCAGGACCCGATTCACATCGGGGAACTCGGTGAGTGTATTGACGATGCCTGCGATGACCAGGGTCTCACCGGTTGAGCCCGATGCGTATTGTCGAACGTGATCGCTGAAGTCTGCAGTGGCCAGACCGTCATTGTCAATCTGCAGAGATAGAACCTCGGTCTCTCGCGGAAGGATGGGCGATAGGGGTCCCCCCGGATCGGGTCCCCGGATCAGCTCGGCCAGCGCAGCTTCCCTGAGATTATCGGCTCCCTCCGGAGTGCGGATCACCGGGACGGTGAACATGTCGGTGGCCGTGGTGAGGCCCATGTAGACCACGACCTTCATGTCGCCGTTCTCATCTGCCAGGGGCGATGATTCGAGTTGTTGCAGCCGGGCTTCAAGAGCGGCCTCTCGGGATCGCAGCTCGTCGATTTCTTCCTGTAGCGCCTCAGCATCGCCGTTTCCAGGTGCGCGTGCAAACTGGCATCCGGAAAGGATGACGAGAAGCGCCAGCGATGCAATGAAAGCACAGCAACGAACGGATGTGCGTGTTGACAGCATTGGATGTCGTCTCCCTTCTCACACAACGGAGCGCAAGGATGCTCCCCTTCGTTGGGGAGGTGAAATGCGCCCCTAGCCATGTACCTTGGTACCTCTGGTCCCCCCGCAACCTACCTGCGGTGTCTATGGTATTCTCCCCGATCGATGGTTTGACTACACCCTTCTGACAGGCGTCTTCGATTGAGAGTGTTGTGGACGATCTTGCGGAATACGAGGTTTCTGCCTGACCCGTGAAAGGGTCCCGTTTACCTGGCATCCTTCGTTATGAGCCCATGGACAGCCTCGCTGCATGCTGTCCCGGCACGGGACAGGCTTTGGCTGCCCGTGCCGGGATGCTGCCTGCTCTCACTGTTCGACGGTACTCAGGCCGATCTCTATTTCAGCTCCATCGAGTTCCGTCTTAAAGGTGTGTTCCATCTGGCGGGGGTCCCCGGCCTCGAGGCTGCGGGTCAGGGTCTCGCCCGCCACTTCGCCGGCGAAATCTCTCAGGGCAGCGACAAGCTCGGCGTCTGCCGAGTAGCGGAGATCGATGTGATCGGACACCTCGAGTCCTGCTCTTTTCCGGCTGTCCTGGATGAACCGAATCAGGTCCCGGGCCAGGCCCTCGCGCAGAAGCTCCGGCGTGATCTCAGTGCTCAGGGCGACGGTGTAGCCCTCTTCAGCTGCTGCAGCAAACCCCTCGCGATTGTGCGTTCGGACCACCAGCTCGTCAGGGGCCAGGGTGTAATCTCCGACCCGGACCGGGTCTCCCTGGTTGACCGCCTCGGCCAGCGATCGAGCGTCTGCGACGGCCACCGCCCTGGCAACCCTGGGCATGTCGCCTTTGTACTTTGGTCCCAGCGTGGAAAAGTCAGGCTTCACCTCGTATTCAATGAAGTCCCTGTCGTCCGACACGGGCACGATTTCCTTTACATTGAGTTCATCGATGATCAGGTAGTTGAGACCCTCATCCCACCTGGGGCCGGCTACCATCAGCTGGGGAAGGGGTTGTCGGACCTTGATGCCACTGGTGTTCCGGGCAGCTCGCCCCAGGGAGGTGATGCGCCGGATCTTCTTCATCTCTGCATCCAGGCGTTCCTTCCGCCACTTCTCGGGGGGAGAGGGTACCTGGGTCAGGTGGACGCTCCGCGGCATCTCAGCTCCGTCGCGGCGACCCGTCACCACGAGATTCTGGTACATCTCCTCGGCCAGAAAGGGTATGAGGGGGGCCAGGGTTCGCGACAGGACCACCAGGGCATCATAGAGGGTCTGGTAGGCAGCGAGCTTGTCCTGGAGGGCGGCAGTGTCGCCCTGGTCACCCTTCTGCCAGAAGCGACGCCTGGATCGTCGTACGTACCAGTTGGACATGTCCTCGACGAACCTCTCCAGGTGTGCAGCTGCCCGGAGTGCGTTGTAGTCGTAGAGGTTGCGGTCTGTGGCTTCCACTGTATGGTATAGACGGCTGTACAGCCACTGGTCGAGTTGTGAGCGTTCAGCCAGGGGGATCTCTTCTTCCTCCCCGGGGGCAAATCCATCGAGGCGGGCGTAGGTGACAAAGAAACTGTAGACATTCCACAGGGGGATGAAGAAGCGCCTTCGGACCTCGTCGGCGCTGCCGTAGCCGAAATAGACATTCCCCGTTGGGTTTGACGTCATGTACAGCCACCTCATCACGTCGGCCCCCATGCGGGCGGTGGCATCTTCGAACCATATGGCGTTTCCTGCACTCTTGTGCATCTCTTCGCCCTTTTCATCGAACACCAGGCCGTGTCCCAGGACCGTCATGAAGGGGGGACTCTTGGTCAGGGCCGTGCTCATGGCCAGAAGGGAGTAGAACCAGTTGCGGAATTGACCCGGGAAACTCTCCGTTATGAAGTCTGGTGGAAACCACTTCTCCCAGTAGCTTCTGTCGCTGAGGTAATGGAGGGTGGAGTACGCAACGATACCTGCATCGAGCCATGGGTTACCCACGTCTGGCGTTCTGCTCATGGTTCCACTGCATTCGGGACAGTCCATGAGGACAGCATCGACCCAGGGTCGGTGGGGCGTGTGCCCTTCGAATTCCTCCCAACCCTCAACGGCTCGTTGTTTCAGCTCGTCGGGTCCGCCGATGACATCGAAGTGTTCACAGTCGGGGCAGACCCAGATGGGCAGGGCGAGACCCCAGTAGCGCTTCTTCGAGATCA
>SKXF01000335.1 GCA_007128555.1 Clostridia bacterium
CACAAGTCTGTACTGGTTTTCCCTGTACGCGTATGTTCCCACTCTCCCGGGCTATGCCAGTACCCTGGGAGCGACCCACCGGATGGTGGGATTGATCCTGGGCTCTTACGGGTTTATCCAGATGCTGTTGAGGATTCCCCTTGGCATTCTGTCTGACACCATTAACAGGCGCAAGCCCTTCGTCATCACAGGCCTGGTGCTCGCCGTGATCAGCGCCGTCGGAATGCGGCTCTTTCCAAGTCCGGCATCCCTGCTCGGATTCCGTGCCCTGACCGGGGCGGCGGCGGCAACGTGGGTCACCTATGCCGTCCTGTTTTCCAGTTACTTTCCAGACGAGGATGCGCCCAGGGCCATCGGCTACATCAGCGCTTTCAATGCCGTGGGCCAGATGGCCGCCATGATGCTGGGAGGGATTGCAGCCCACCATTTTGGCCGCGGTGCCCCCTTCACCGTGGCGGCTGTCGGCGGCATGGTCGGCCTGGTGTTGTCTTTGGGCGTGGTGGAAGAGAAGGCTGAACGAGAGCCGACCCCCGTGTCCGAGTTCATCGCCGTGGGAGGAGACCGGGGTCTCCTCCTGGTATCGTTCCTGGCTGTCCTGGTGCAGCTGATTACCTTTGCAACGGTCTACGGGTTCACGCCCATCGCTGCTGAGCGCATCGGGGCGGGAGATGTTGAGCTGGGGTTGCTGACGACCCTGTCTACGTTGCCCCGCATCCTGGCGGCGGCCCTCAGCGGCGCCCTGTTCTCCCGGCTCTATGGCGAGCGGAGGACCATCCAGTGGGGTTTCGTGGCGCTTGCCCTGTCCTGCATGACGATCCCCCTGGTCCGGACGCTACCCCTGCTCTACCTGACGCAGGTGGCTGGGGGGTTTGCCAGTGGCGTGATCTTCCCCCTGCTGATGGGGTTGAGTATCAAGACGGTGGCTGACGGCAAGAGGGCCACGGCCATGGGCTTCTTTCAGGCCATCTACGGGGTGGGCATGTTCGTGGGCCCGGTTTTCGTCGGGTACGTCAGCGATGCGCTGAATCTTGCCTGGGGTTTCTGGCTGGTCGGCCTGGTGGGCCTGGGTGGGGCCCTGGCCACGGGGATCCTGTGGGAAAGGGGCGTTACCGGATCGGGGGATCCCCTCCCCGGCAATGCCTCGTCGTCGTGAGCTCGAACGGTTGCGTGGTTACCCGCTCCCGGCGAGCTGGGCCGTGATTTGAAGAAATATGTCGATGGACGTCGGCGAGGTGTAGTGGGCGGCGGAGAGTCTCACAATGCCCTCCTCGGCGATCTGCATGCCCCGGAGCTGGCGGTTTGACATGACAGACTTGCGGGCCTGCACAACGACACCCTGCTCCATGTAGATCCTTGCTGCCTCCTTCGCGTCCATTGAATGGATGTTCATCGGCACAACACAGGTTCGTTCCGTCAGAGGCCCCTCAAGGCCGTAGAGGGTCACCCCTTTCAGCGTTTTGAGACCCTCAGCCCTGGGTGAACCGTTGACCGCCCTGTCCAGCAGGCCGGTCATGTTTGACTCAATGGCGGACATGGCGGCTGTGACCCGGTCTCGTCTCGAACCGGACCCTGTGAAATGGCCGCCCAGCCAGGCAAAATAGTCAACGACTGCGGACCATGCGGCGTAGTTGATGTGATCGGCGCTGCCGAGACTCCAATCGTTTGTGGGCTTTTCCAGGACCCTGTCGTGGGGGATGTGGGAGAACCGTTCGGACAGGACAGCGAAGCCGATCCCCTTCTTACAGTACGTCTTGTAAGGGGCAAACACATAGACGTCGGCCCCGATCTCATCCACGTCGACGGGTGCGTAGGGTGCATACTGAACCCCGTCAATGATCACACAGATGTCTTCGTTGATCTTTCGGGCCTGTCGCACAATGGAGGCTGCGTCAAGATAGGCGCCGGTAACGTTAGAGCCGTGGATCAGGGCAACTACGGATGTGTTCGCGTCAATCTCTTGCAAGATCGTGTCCACCTGGACGGTTCCAGTTTCTGCGCAGGGGTCTGCGGTGCGGAACGCCTTGCCGAAGACCTCGGCAGCCCGGTAGAGGGAATCATGGGTGGCAGGGTGGTCCAGCGTCGTCGTCACCACGTTGGAGCCCGGAAAATGGGCGACGGCATCACGGATGGTCCGCGACAGGGCAGCGGTGGCCGTGAGGGCAGCAACAACGGTGCCGGAGGAACCGAGGAACGTCCGGACATCATCCTCGCCTCGGCTGATCGTGTCCATGATGTGACGGGATCCCGGAGTGTCCCGGTTGACCTGGTCCGCAATGCAGGCCTGGCGCTCCATGATTTTGCCGATCTCCTTGAGCCGGAGCGATCCCGAGGCCGAATCCAGGAAGGTTCGCGAGCCCAGAAAGGGGCATCTGTCAACAAACGCAAAACGGGACCGGATATCCTGTAGCAACGGGGCGGGAAACAGCTGTTCCTGAGGGTTGTCCATTGCATGACCTTCCTTCCAGGTGCTTTTGAGACGTGATCACTGAAGTACTCCATCGTATTCTACGTCCGGTGTGAAACTCCCTTCTGGTGTGGGTTGCTTGGAGCGTGTCATCATGAGCCGGTTTTCTGCTTGGAGGGTCGGCTGAACGACCGAGATAGCGGTACCGTGCTCGGGGCAAACGGGAATGATTCGATGTGATAGGCTTGGCACTGGTATGGCGACAGGTTTTTGCACAGGTTCCCCATGCGCTGTCCCGGGGAGACTTGACGCGGTCGTCGTCCCATCCCGTCATCTCATCGATGCTGTGGTGTGCCGGATCGTTGGACACGTTTCGGTGCTGCGCTTCCGGGATGCATGGAAACAGTCACACGTCTCATCTCTCCGTTCAGTAAACAGGGAACGACGGACAGATCGTGTATAATTTCTGGCAGTAGGCCCATCCATTGTGGGGTTATGGGGGGGTGAACGATTCGTCCGGATGACACGTGGACGTGTGATCAGGCAAGGACTGGATATGCAGGCCTGTGGTTCGCATGCCCCGGATACACGTGGGACGTACGGGATCCTGGTGGTACCAAGCATTCAGGCAATCTATTTTCTTTACCCGGGCTTCCCAGCAGGACCTGGAGCGCTTCGAGCAAAACCCGGAACCGAACACCATCGTGACCGCGGCTTACCGCACCCGGGCGTATGAACTCAATGTTGAAAGGCCACCCTTTGACGATATTCGCATCCGCCAGGCCGTCAACTGGGCCGTAGACATGCCTTCAATCGTCGAAGCCATTGCTTCGCCGCTGACTGTACCGGCCGACTCCTGTGTACCCATGGCTGGTTGGGGCTATGCGGGAGAGGGTGTGCTGCCCGGCTTCGGGCACGATCCGGATAAGGCCCGCGAGCTGATTGAAGAGGCCGGCTACACCATGGTTGGCGACTATTACGAAAAGGATGGCAATCGCTTGAGCATCACCATCCATTCTCCCGACAACCGCTACTTCATGGATAAGCAGATGTCGGAGGTCGTCCAGAACCAGTTTGGCCAGGTCGGTATCGAGGCGAACGTCAAGGTCATGGAATGGGGCGCCTTCCTGGACGAGGTTCGCGCGGGCGAGTTCCAGATGGTCTTCCTTGGATGGAACCAGTCCGGAGCAGATCCCTCGCTGTTCACCGATGCCAAGGTCATGACCGGTGGTCGCGGTAACTATGCGAACCACAGCGATCCCGAAATCGACGAGCTGTTGCGCCAGGCCCAGAGGACCACGGACTTGGATGAACGACATGAGCTCTATACGCGGGTTCAGACCATGGTCAACGAACATGCGTGGCACATTCACGTGGGCAACGAGGCCCTGATATGGATTCATCCGGTAAACGTCAAGGGCTACAACCCCAGCCCTGCACTTTCGGGTGATTACACGCAGATTATCATAGAGTAACGAGCGAGTCTGCATTCTCCACTCGGGGGGATCGTCATTGTGATCCCCCCGAGGTTGTATGTGAATCTGTCAGGAGGCGATTCCGTGTTCCAATATACGATCCAGAAACTGCTCAGTTCCATACCTATTCTGCTGGGTGTGACAATTCTCGTGTTCCTGCTCGTACACCTCACACCGGGAGATCCGGCCAGGATCCTGGCCGGGCCCGAGGCATACGAGGACGACATCGAGGCCATCCGCGAGCGCCTGGGACTGAACAAGCCGCTCCACGTTCAATACTGGAGTTTTCTGTCGAGAGCCGTCCGGCTGGATTTCGGACGATCCTTCAGGACGAATCGTCCGGTAATGCAAGACATACGCACCCGATTTCCGAACACGCTTCAGCTAGCAGTAGTTTCCGTCATATGGGCGGTCATAGTCGGCGTATCGATTGGGGTATACGCCGGAATCCGACCCAACTCCGTTGGTGACGGGTTGTCCATGGGTGGGGCGTTGTTGGGGATATCGGCTCCCGGTTTCTGGAGGGGCCTATTAGCCATGCTCGTATTCTCCTACTGGTTGGGGTGGCTTCCCGCATCCGGAATGGCTGGCTCACTGTTCACGCTAGAGGGCCTGAAACGAATGATCATGCCGGCTTTCACCCTGGGCACGGGAACGGCAGCCGTCATGGCGCGCATGACACGATCCAGTATGCTCGAGGTCCTCGGCCAGGACTACATCCGTACGGCCAGATCGAAAGGCCTCGGTGAACGCACCGTGATATATCGGCATGCACTGCGCAATGGAATGATACCGGTGACCACCTTGTTGGGCCTGGAGATGGGCGTTTTGCTTGGTGGCGCGGTCATCACGGAGCAAGTGTTCGCCTGGCCCGGTATTGGCACCCTGGTGATCAATGGAATCAATGCCCGTGACTATCCGATGGTCCAGGCATGTATTTTGCTCATAGCCCTGATTTTTGTGCTCATCAATCTCTTGGTTGATCTAACCTATTCGCTTATCGATCCGCGGATCAGGTACAACTAGTTCGGGAGCTGATGTACTAATGAACGTACTGATTCGTCTGTCGCGTCATCGCTCAGCCAGGGTAGGTGGAGCTTGTCTGATCGTGATATTCTTGATGGCAGCATTCGCCCCGATCCTGGCCCCCGAGGGTTATGATAATCAAAACCTGGCCCTGCGCCTGCAGGCACCCTCCCGTGAGACTCCGCTAGGAACCGACGAGCTGGGACGACAGCTGTCATCCCGCATTATCTGGGGGGCCCAGATTTCCTTGCAGATTGCCTTTATGGCTACGGGCATAGGGCTGGTTATCGGTAGTGCGCTGGGCCTCATCGGTGGGTTCTACGGGGGATATGTCGACCGCGCAATCATGGGACTGATGGACGTACTGCTTGCTTTCCCCGGGATACTCCTTGCCCTGGCAGTTGTTGCCGTACTGGGACCCGGCCTGTACAATGTCATGATAGCCGTGGGAATCTCGGGAATCCCGAGATTTGCCCGCCTGGTGAGAGGATCGACGCTGTCCGTCCGGGAGAAAGAGTTCATTGAAGCGCAAAGAGCTGCGGGAGCATCGGATGCCAGGATCCTGATCCTTCACGTCTTGCCCAATATCATGGGGCCCATCATCGTCTTTGCAACTCTCAGGGTAGGCGTCTCCATCATGCAGGCCGCCGGCGGGCGTTAGCTTCCTCGGCCTGGGCGCCCAACCTCCTCTACCGGATTGGGGTGGCATGATCAGCCAGGGTCGCCACCTTCTGAGGGTATCCTGGTGGGTAGGGGTGTTCCCGGGAGTCGCCGTTCTTATTACCGTTTTTGGCTTCAACCTGATGGGTGACGGCCTGAGGGATGCCCTCGATCCGAAGATCCGCATAGCCAAGAAGGGAATGGAAGCGAAGGCGAAGTCTGCCACGGCCAGCTGATTCCTGTTCGTTCGATGTGTGTCTGACATCATTGGCAGGAGTCGTCTTGCGCCAGATCACCTGCCCGTTACCTCTGGACAGGCGCACGTTCGCAGTGAATGGAAACCTGTGCGCTGTCCGGAGAGTGGGGGCGTCCCTACTGGGGCAAGCCCTACCTGGTGAGTCGTTTTCGTGTGACCCATCCAGGATATGCCCCTGGTGCCATCAGACATGCTGATCAGCGACGAGTGCTGTTCTTGGCTCTGAACTGGCCAACGGCACGAGATGTCTGAAATCGTGTAGCAATCCCATGGTGGATCCGCACAGACCGTACTGATCTCCTCCTCCTTTGCTCGAGCTTATCCTGGTATCCGATGACGGGCCGGTTGCAGGCTCCTGTGATTCCGGTCTGCGCCCGGTTCATCACCTGGTCATCAGTCGCATCAAATGTCGAGACGATGTGTTGCCTCCCCGTGGCTACCTGGAGTTCTCGAGTTTCGTGCCCTGTCGTGTCGGTGAGTGAAGAGGAAAGGCAAAGTGACGTTGGCAGAGGTCGTGCTTTCTTAGTCATTGTGGAGCCAGGTACTCGCCAGGGGACCATGTTAACGCTGATGTCGACCTCGTGCACATCACCGATGCATCGGCCTCGTCCGTCCTGGACCGGCTCGAACGGATGACCTGCGGAGACCTCGTAGCCCACCCTGAGAAGATGGCCCTGGTCATCGATCACTACGCCCCCACACGGCATCCGCCGCCAGCATTCACCAGAGGATGCCGGACTTTGCTCGCAGGACAGGTTGCCTGTTGGTCGATGAAGGAGAGGGCGTGTGCCACCAGGTTCTCGGAGAGATGGGGCCCGGGGGCCCTGGCCACGGGGGTGGAATCCACGGACCCTGCTGTGGCCGCCGTCAACGGGATTCCGAGCGATGCCCAGTCGATGATGTCCAGTGCGAATCGAAACTTCCGGGGGGGGCAGCCGACTGCAGGATCGTGGATGGTGGAAAGCGGGGCATGATACCATCTCTGCCCCGCCCAAGGTGCACTTACTCCTGTCTGACCAGCATGGAGATGCCCTGTCCTCCGCCGATACAGAGGGATGCCAGGCCCAGGTGGGCTCCCTGCTTCTGCATCTGGTACAGAAGTGTCACCAGGATCCGGGCCCCGCTAGCACCGATAGGATGCCCCAGGGCCACACCTCCGCCGTTGATGTTGACCTTCTCGGCATCCAGACCCAGCTCCTGAAGGACGCAAATCGCCTGGGCTGCAAAGGCCTCGTTGATCTCGAAAACGTCGATGTCATCCAGATCCCACGATGACGTGTTGAGTAGTTTCCGGGTGGCAGCTATGGGGCCCGTGCCCATCAGGCCGGGACTGACGCCTGCAGAGGCGAATCCTACGATTTCTGCCATCGGGCTCAGCCCTTGGTCCTTCACAGCCCGTTCCGAGGCCAGTACAAGAGCGGCAGCCCCGTCGTTGATGCCCGAGGCGTTTCCTGCGGTGACCGTTCCGTCACGCTTGAACGCAGGTGGTAGGCGACCCAGCTTCTCCAGGCTGGTGTCCCTGCGCGGATGCTCGTCGGTGTCCACTACCGACGTGGCCCTTCGACTTGTGACTGTGACCGGAGTAATCTCATCGGCAAAGGATCCATCATCAAGGGCTCTTACTGCCTTTTCATGGCTTCTGAGGGAGAATTCATCCTGCTGCTGGCGGTCGATCCGGTAGGTTGCTGCGATGTTCTCCGCGGTGAGGCCCATGTGGGTGTCTTCAAGGGCACACCAGAGCCCGTCAAGGATCATGGAGTCTTTCACCTGGGTGTGGCCCATCTTGCTGCCCCAGCGCATGGCGTCGGACAGGTACGGGGCCCTGCTCATGTTTTCTGTGCCGCCAGCGCAGATGATGTCGGCGTGGCCCAGCATGATTGCCTGGGCTCCGAGGGCGACGGACTTCAATCCCGAGCCGCACACCTTGTTTACCGTGAAGGAAGGGACACTCTCCGGGATGCCGGCCCCGACGGCCACCTGGCGAGCGGGGTTCTGCCCCAGCCCGGAACTGAGAACGTTCCCCATGATCACCTCGTCGATGGCGTCTTTGTCGATACCGGCCCGGTCGCAGACTTCAACGACCGCAGCTACCCCCAGATCCACAGCGCTCACGTCCTTCAAAGACCTGGAAAAGGAGCCCACAGGAGTGCGGGCTGCCCCAACCACATATGTTCTCTGCATTGAAAGCCTCCTATCAAGACTCAGCTCCCGTTTCTACTTCCCATGATATTATCGCACGAAATCTACGCAAAACCCACCCCGGTCGGCAGGGCTGGGAGGTTATCGGTGCCTGGATTTGGTTGTTCAGGCCAGGTGGCTTCTGCACTAAGATGACCGGACATGGTGGTGTCACGATCTCCGTGACCGAGGCTACAGGGACGTTCCGGGCGAGCAGGAAGTTGACTGGGAGGATGAGGGGTGCGGTGACGGAGTTCACTGCTGTCCCTA
>SKXF01000241.1 GCA_007128555.1 Clostridia bacterium
AATGCCACTGAAACAACCTCTCCCCGTCCTCGAACACCACTTCTGCCCTGGCAAAACCACTCCGGGATAGCCACCACGGCATATCCGGCGGGGGTTCAGTTGAAAGGAAAAGATCCAGATCACGCAGGTGATAATCGATGTGCAGGTCCTGCCGGTACCTGCCCCGAACCGATATGCCCCGAAACTGCAGCAACACGGAACCCAGTTCTACTGCAAAGGTCCCGCACGGGCTTTCCAACACGGCAGATTGCTCAAGACTGAGATCGGAAAAGGCTACCTGGACGGGATTAAACAGGTACTCCCATCTGACATCATTGGTAGCCCCCCAATGCCACGCATACCCCGCAGCAACTGACAATACCACCACAGAAACGAGGACCTTCTTTATCGTTGGATTCACACGTCTCTACCCCCACTCGCACTGTCGACTGGGAAAGCCGGATACCTAGCTATCCAATATCATGAGGAGAGAACATCTACTCCATACTAACATGACGCGAAAAGAACTCCGGTGTTCCCTGAAGAGAATGTCTTCCACCCGACAGACGTAAACACCTCACGACCTCTGCGGTCACACCTACCGCCTCCCATCTTCATGGAAAGACAAGCGTATCAGGTAGATACTTCGCAATCAATTTTGCGCAACACCCCATTCGCTGAATACGCCCTCTACCTGCGCGTTGCAGCAGACGGGAGGCCGGGGTCCTGTCACAGATGGGCAGCATCATGGCTCATCACGGTGTCGGACTCAGGGAAGTGATCCGGCTACCCAATAATACAAGAGGTGGAGAATGGATTTTCCTGGCGGCCCCTATCACCGAAGACCGCCTGTGGGATGCCGTCTGGATCCTGGAGGGACTCATCGCGGTCCGAAGCCCAATCGCCGTCATACGGTTTTTGCCCGGGGAGAGCCTGCACGCAAACCCAGGGATCCCACGAACAATAACTGGGTTCGGTGCTGTGGAGACAACAGGTCGTCTGCCCGGTCACACGTGGAGCAACTAACCGACAAGGCGACGGCTCACCTCCATCGCCTCAAAGAGGTGAGCCGCCGCACCACCAAGGATATCGGGTATCTATTCCAGCCTGGTCCCGCACTCAGCACAGAAACGGGTGCCTGCCGGGCTTTCCGTTCCGCACGTCTCACATGCAATCAGCGAGAGGTTCGTTCCGCAGTTGCTGCAGAACTTCCCTTCTCCAGCCGGCTTGCTGCACTGCGGACAGATGGTCTGCTTGTTCTCGATCTCTCCTGTGAAAACCTGGGTCTCACTGGCCTTCTGACGAATATCCGAGACCATCTTCTGAGCCCGTGCAGAGGAAATCTCCGCGCCAGCCCGGGGAGCGTCCTTCACGCATAGGCCGGCCTCCTCGTTCCAGCAGCTTGCACACACCCACTTGTAACACTTCGGACAGCGATGAAAATGACCCTTGGCCTCGTTCTGGGCCCGTTCAAAGGCCTTCTCCCGCTCCTTGTGCCACTGCGGGGACATTCCACGATGGCTGTCGCTGATGACATTGGACCCACGCTGGATCTGATGTCCCATGCGGTGCTTCCCCGCCAGGGACGCCCCCAGGGACGCAATCTGGCCCAGGCCGCGCATCATCTTGCCCTTCTTGTAGCTCTTCGACTCGACGAACCCTGTCTTGTAACCGTCCCTGCAGATGTCGCAGAAAAGGGTGAACTGGAAACCAGCCTCGGTACAGTTGTCAGCATGATTGCTGGTGAACGCCTGCAACTTACTCATCGTCACACCACCCTCCTGTATCGATCTACTTCATCGCCCTGCCACACTCGAGGCAGGTATCACTCACCGGGGCCTGCTCCGCCCCACACTTTGGATTTGGACAGACCACCTGCAATCGTGCATCACAGTGGTCACAGTAATCCGCAAGGAACGTCTCTTCTTCACACCAGGGGCAGGTAAGCCGAAGGGATATGCCGCAGTTGCTGCACTTTGCCCACTGTCTACGCGTCGGATTGCGGCACACCGGACACCTCAGCGATCCGGCGGGGTTGACCTTGCCACACATCGGGCATACCGAATCATTGGGCTCCACCAGGGCCTCACAATACCGACAGGGCTGCTTGTACCCGATCATCTCCACTCCCCTTCCCATGCGCTAACGTCATTCGGGAGACTGTTGTGCCGCGCTTGCCCCGGGCCTTTGCCAGCGGCAGGAATCGTCCCTCGCCGAGACATTGAACCGAAGCAAGTCGATCACATTCCGCTGCCACTGCTGGGAGGAAGGGTGCAGAACCCTTCCTATGAAATGATCTCGCAGGGTTTTCAGTTCCGGTATCTTCTCAACCGCAACCCGATAGTGGGCATAACGAGGCTCCATCAACCTCTGCTCAGGGAAATAGATGGGCTCCCGCCGGAAGTTGATCGCGAGCATGCAGCGGTTCATGGTCCTTATAAAAGCATCGGCTTCGCGGTGCAGTAAATCCATCCCCTGGGCCTCTCGGTAGGCTCCTCGCCCGATGATGCGAAAGAAATATGTCGCCCTGCCTGTGCCATCCTCGGAAACCGCCTCCATAGCCACGGCATTGCCGGGCCGATCGGGATCTGTATCGTAAATGGGCACCAGGAACCAGGCGTATTCTCCGGTCAGGTCTCCCAATAGCCCCCGTTTGAACCCAATGCAGGTTCTGTCCCGTTGCGAGAGGGATTTCAGGAAACCATACTTCTCGGCCAGACCCATAGCCTCAAGGTTCTCCTCAAGACCGATCCACAGGTCTGGGCTGATCGCTTCCAGGTCGCTACGCCTTGCAGCCCGGCCGTCCTTCAGCAGGCCGGCGGCACGACGAATAGCCGAAGGGCCCACAGCGGGAACCAGTTCATTGAGCCGGTGCTGCGTTGCGAGAGCCAGTTCGTTCATCACTTCAGACAGGGACTTCCGGAGATAATCGAGCTGGCGACCGAGGTGCGAAAAAACAAACTCTCCCCCATCCTCGATGGTCACCTTCAGAGCATAGTCTTCCTCCCGCACACTGGATATGTAGCTGTATGGGAGCCGCATAATGCCCGCACCCTCGGGGATCACCACCAGCGCGGTCTCGTAAAGACGGATTTCGCTGTCGCCTCGGACCTCCCGGCCTACGTCATCAACATGCACGTAGCGGGCCTTCATCCCCGACGCCACGAGGTTCTCCTTCATGAGCAGGTCCCGGATCATCACCTCGTTCCGAAGACGCGAGAGCACCCGGCAGAAGTCCTCGTAGCGATGCCCAAGGTGAAAGAGAGTGAGCCGCTCTCCCGAGGAGAGGAGCAGATTGAGCCTGTAGTCCGAGGCATCCAGATCCGTGATCTCTCGAAAGGTAAAAAGGAGGGCCTCTCCAAAGGAGGGAAGCAGATCCAGGGTTTCCTCCGAGAGGTGGGCCACCGCCTCGCCCTCAGCATCCGGACTGCCGTCGGCACCGTACAGGGAGTACTTCAGGGAGCACTCCATGACCACATCTCGCCCATTGTCGCCCATGAGTCCAATCCCTTCTCCGACGAAATTGCTGTATGAATTATCTAATGATTAATGATAGCATATCGAGCCTATTACCCACCACATGAGACGCCTGGTGGTGACCGGCCGCACCTCAAATGGGCCTGCAATCCTGAGTATCACGCAGAGCGTCCCCATGGCCTGACCCAGGCATCCGGGTGTGACCCCGCCGAGACGCCACCGATCCATCCATCCGTGGTCACACGGTCGTTTTGCCGGTAAAATGACGATGGTAGATGTCCGGTGTCACAGCAATGCACGCTGGGGCCAGGCTAAGAGTGGAGGAGAAAATGGACGATCACAGTATCAAGATCATGTTGCTGGGAATCGCGGTAATGCTACTGGGGGGCTTCCTGTACCTCGAGATGAACACATCATACGAGATCATTGTCGTCCTGGCCGGATTTGCCATCACAGTATATGGGTTCATGGGTGAGAAAACGGACTGACAGGGGACATGGAAGATGTAGGATCAGCAGAGGTCTCCAACGTTGCCTGCGAATGCCTTCGCTATCGTAGATCCTCCCCGTGTTGCTCGTGTAGCGGGCTACGAAAGAGAGGGATCGTCCCAGACCAGGCAAACGCATAGAATCAACCTCGGCACAAACCCTAACCCTACCCGTTGGAATCTCTGGGGGCGGCCGGAGAAGGATAATGGGACGGATCAGAGAATGACTAATTCTAAGGAGGTATATCCATGGATGAACTCGTCAGGAAAGCCCTGGCCTTTGAAGAAAAGGGCCAGCAACTCTACGAGAAACTCGCCGAAGAATCCACCCACCGCCTGGCCCAGACCCTGTTTGAGAACCTGGCCATTGATGAGCAGTACCACGCAAAGTGGATCCACGAGCTGCACAGGTCCCTGGGCGGTGAAGAAGGGTCAACGGATGCGTCCTGCGTTGCCCGTCGGAAACCCCTAGAAAAGCGGATGCGAGAGGCCTTTGAACGACTGCAGATGGAAACCGATCCTCCGGACAGTGATAATGTAAAGGGCCTGGTACTGGCCATGAAGCTCGAGGAGGAGGCCCTGGCTCTATACAGAGAGATCCTCGATGAGGATCCCTCTCCCCGGGAGACCGCCTTCCTGGAGAAGATTCTCGAGGAGGAATGGAAACACCTGGAGGCCCTTAGGAATGTTCACGCCTACCTGACCAACACGGGTGACTGGTTTGACGTGGAGGAAAGCGGTCGCTGGAACTGGATGAACCTGTGAGATCGGGGCGAGTAAATCCGCGACCCAGCGCCACAGGTCCCAAACGCATCATCTCCCCTGACCTGATATCCTGCCGCTGTCTTTGCTGAGGCAACCGTGGACTGAAGGGCATCGATGGGAAATATGCGCTTCGATGCCCCCATGACACACTCAAAGCTCGCACGCGGCCAGCCCGTTGATGGGTCACAGCACCCCGTCAAGACCGGGATCTGCATTCCCACGCAAGCCCACACACACAATACTCCATCGGCGGGCAGCGGTCAGGACAAGGGAGGAGATCCACCATGAAGAGGACGATACATGACATCACCCATCCCATATCCAATGATTTCGCCCCGTGGCCGGGAGACATCGAGTTCCAGCAGGATTGGAGCCAGCGGATGGACGCCGGACATCCGGCCAACGTGTCCCGGATAACCCTGAGTTCGCATTTCGGAACCCACATGGACGCACCCGCTCACTTTGCCCGAGATGGCATCACCATCGACGAAGTAGATCCTGAAGTCACGGTGGGCCCGTGCGTGGTCCTGGATCTGCGCCCATACCTGGAAGAAGATGACCTCGTTGAACCGGACACCCTCGAACTGGCAAGCGGGCAATTGTACACCATGTCGCCGTCTCTGCCATCCCGGGTGTTGGTGTGCACAGGCTATGTCCCCGAACGGCCGTTCCGCACCGACTTCGTCTCGTTCTCCCCTCAAGCCATGCACTGGCTATGGGAACAGGGGGTCTCCCTTGTTGGCACCGATGCACCTTCCGTTGACCCCATCGACTCCACGGACTATCCGGCTCACCAGGCGTCCCTGGAACGGGGCATGGTCCTCCTGGAAGGGCTCGACCTTGACAGCATCCAGGTCGGCGTCTACCACCTCATTGCCCTGCCCCTGAAGATCGCCGGCGGGGAGGGCTCGCCCGTGCGAGCGGTCCTGGTAAATACGGGGGGCGAAAATCCCCAGATGTGAGAGGCTGCAACGGGCCGTCCCGGCAACGGGTCCCTGGACGAGACGGCCCACGATACTGCACTATCGGCCCCTTCAAGCCTGACGGGTATATCCAGCACCCCCCATGCCCGACCACAGGCAGTCCACGGCCAGCTGGGCCAACTCTCCGGACCAGTCCTTCCCTCCGGCCGTCGCCACCAGCTCCTCGTACTTCCAGATCCTCGCTGCAGCAAGGGAATCCAGCCCACCAGAGATCAGGTGCGTCATCATCTGCACGTTCACCGGCCCGATTTCCCCTGCTGCGATCCCATCTTCCAGCAGGGAAGCAATCATGTGCATGATCTCGCCCTTTGTGTCCAGGATCTTTCTCTTGAACGCCTCCCCTATATCGATCGAACCATATAGTAGGAGGTTGATCTTCTCCCTGTTGCTATCCGCCTCGTCAAGAACAGAGGCAAAGAGTCGCTTCAACCGGGTGCGGCTGTCCCCGGATCGTGACACAGCCTCTGCCAGGTTGGAGACATATTCCTCCAAAACAGAGAGCAGCATGGTCTCCAGGAGATCCTCCTTGCTGGAGAAGTAGAGATAGATGGTTCCCTTGCCCACCCCGGCTTCTGTGGCGACATCCTGCATGGTGGCGCTGCTGAAACCGGCCCTGGAAAACACCCTGATGGCCGCATCGATGATCCGCTGCACCTTCCGATCAGCAGGTCTCATCTCAGGTCCCTCCTTCCAGGCCTGCGGATGAACCCTTCCCACCGGCGTGGTTGAACCTGGCAAGGGCGAGTTCATACTGGTATAAAGCGTTGACATGGCTGGCCTCACTCTGGATCTTCTCCAGGTTCACTCGAAGCAGATCCAGCCTGGAGATCTTCTCCGCGTTGAACTTCAGCACAGCCACCCTCCACGCCTCCTGGGCTGCACGGAGCCCGGCCTCTGCTTCCCGCACCCCTTGTTCAGCCTCGCGGATCCCAAGATACAGGCTCCGCACCTGCTGTTCGATCTCACTCCGGCGGAGCCTGCGCATCAGGATCGCCTCGCGGTACTCCAGTTCAGCGATGGGCAGAGCGTATTCATCCTCCACCTCAGCGTCATCATCCGGTGGGTCAAAGGGGAGGTCGAAGGGCAAATCTGGCCAACTGAAGGACAAACCTGATGGATACTCCCGGACCAGGTCGAGCCTGTAGCGGGTGATGTCCACCATGGCATTCACCTCGGCGATCTCGTACCTGTTCCGGAGGGCACGTCTCACTTGCCGATCCAGGTCGATGTCTCCGGGCGGCGAAAACCGGGGCTCAGCCGCTGACAGCTCCAGCTCGTCGTCGGCATCCAGAACCAGCAACATGGACAGAGTGAGGGCAGCCCTCTCAGCCCCCACACCACTGGATACCCACATGCTCCTGATCTGTTCAACGTCGCGCTCGGCAGCCAGGACCTCGGCCCAGGTGATCATACCCGCCTCATGCATATCCCGGGCGACCTGCAGTCCCTCCCGGGCGACCCGCAAGCCAGCCTCGGCCACTCGGGCCATCCGCCTGGCCATCTGCAGGCTCCGGTACACGACTTCAACCTGGAGTTCAAGATCCTCCCTCGTAGCGGTGGTTTTCTTCCTGGCCAACTGGCTCGCCACCTCGGCCTGGTACGGATAGAGGTACTTCAACATGGCCATGGTGTAGTTGTCGACGTCATCCTCGGGAATCGTATCGGCAACCTCTGCAGCCTGCTCGGCCTCCAACGCTGCCTTGTCCTGCTGAACCCTCGCGAGTTCCAGGATCGGCGAATGGGTCCGGGCCCTGGCAATCGCCTCCTGTAGGGTCAGCCCCCCGGTATCCCCTCTGCCGTGAACAGAAACGGTCAGCAACATCAGGACCAGGGCCATCGCAATCGTCACCATCTTAAGCCTTCTCATAACCGGTCTCCTCTCCGGTGCGCTGAAGCAAACTGTACAGTGCGGGCACCACAAAAAGTGTCAGGGCCGTAGAAGCCAGCAGACCCCCAAGGACGGAGGCCGCCATCGCATTCTGCAGCTCCGCTCCCTCGCCCCTCTCCATCGCCATCGGTAGGAGGCCGAGGATGGTCGTGACGGACGTCATCAACACGGGCCTCAGGCGGATCGTAGCCCCCTCGATGATCGCTTCCATTGGAGCCATGCCCTCTGCGCGAAGCTGGTTCATGTAGGTAATCATCACGATGCTGTTGTTCACCACGATTCCCGCCATCCCGATTACCCCCACGATGGCGGGTACCGACAGGGCGAGGTTCCACGCCTGCAAGGCACCGACCACCCCAATCATTGCCAGGGGTATGGTCACCATCACGATCAGAGGCTGCAGAAAGGACTCGAACTGGGCGGCAAGGACCATGTACACCAGGATGCAGCCGATGATGAAAGCCTGGCCCAGGGCCCCGAAGGCATCGAGCATCTCCTTGGTCTCTCCCCCGTACTGCAGCGCGTAGCCTGGTGGCAGACGAAGATCATCCAACGCGAACCTGATGTCCTCCATGACAGAAT
>SKXF01000067.1 GCA_007128555.1 Clostridia bacterium
CCTATTCCCTATCCGCGGGGGGGCCGGTGATTCATCCAGAGCTGGAGGTGATGCTGGTCACGCCGATCTGCCCCCACACCTTCTATGCACGCCCGGTGGTGGTGAGCCGTCAGCAGCTTGTCACCGTCCGGGTGGATACCCGGCACCGGGGGGCTCCCACCATTACCGTCGACGGCAATGAGGGTCGGAGCCTGGAACCTGGGGAGCACGTTGAGGCCCGCCTGTCTGACAGCACGGTGACGCTCATTCGGCACGAGGATTGGAACTTCTACGAGGTTCTTCAGAGCAAACTTGCCCAGGGTGAGGGTGTGCAATGCGAGCGGGAAGATCTGTGATTCTGGGACATCTGGCGGTCAAGAACTTCGCCCTGATCGAGGATGTGGAAGTGGAACTGAAACCCGGTCTGAACATCATCACGGGAGAGACCGGGGCCGGCAAGTCCCTTTTTGTTGATGCGGTACAGATATCCCTGGGGCGTAGGGGTTCTTCTGAATATGTGCGCACTGGGTCCCCGGAATCGGTGATCCAGGCCCTGTTTCTCATCCCGGACCCGGGTTTCCGGGGAGGACTTCTCGAGGATCTGGGTATCGGGGAGGAGGACGGCCAGGTATTGGTCGAGCGGCAGCTCCGTCGCGACGGCAACAACCGTGCCCGGATCAATGGACGGTTGGCCAGTGTGACCACGATTCGGAACCTGGCCTCTGCCATTGTCGATTTGCACGGTCAACATGAGCAGCACGGCCTGCTCAGCAGCAGTGAGCAGCTGGATATGCTGGATGCCCTGGGCGGCGACGGGGTGCTTCGACTCAGGAGACAGGTCGCCAGGGTGCATCGCAAATTGGGGCAGGTCAGAGAAGAGATCCGGAGCAACCTGGGGGATCCAAAGGAACGGGCGAGGCAGCTCGACCTGTTGCACTACCAGTTGGACGAGATTAACAAGGCTGAGCTGCGGCCTGACGAACAGGAGCAGCTCCAGGAGAAGCGGAATATCCTCGGCAACCTGGACCTTCTGCAGACCGGGGTCGCAGAGTTTCTGGGTCTGGTGATGGAGGGAACCCCGGGGCGCCGCTCGGTACTCGATGAACTGGGTGATCGGGCGGCATCCCTTGGTCGGATGGCTGATATCGACGGGAATCTCCGTGAACCCCTGGAGAACCTGCAGGCTGCACAGTTCGAGATCGAGGAAGTGGCCCGGACCCTCCGGCGCTACGCGGAGGGGCTTGACTTTGACCCTCGGGCGCTGCATCGCGTCGAGGAGCGGCTGGACCTGATTCACAGGCTCAGGCAGAAGTACGGTAGCTCGGTGAAGGAAGTGCTCGAGTACCGTGACCGGGTTGCTGACAGGATCCTGGATATTGAGAGCTCCGAGGAACGGGTGGAAGCCCTTGCCGAAAAGGAGGGGGCTCTCCTCGCCGAGTTGGCGACATTGGCGGGTGAGCTGAGTGACCTGCGCCGAAAGACGGCATCCCAGGTCAGGGTGCAGGTGGAGGAAGAACTGGCGGATCTGTCCATGCAGAATACCGAGTTTGATATCGCTTTTGCCAGGGAGCCCGATGAGAATGGGGTCCAGCTGGCAGGGGAGTGGGTTCGCTGCTCAGACCGGGGCGTGGATTCGGTTGATTTCGTAATTTCTCCCAATCCGGGAGAACCTCTCCGTCCCCTGCGACAGACCGCTTCCGGCGGGGAGTTGGCGCGCATCATGCTCGCCCTGAAGAACATTCTCGCAGGGGCGGATGCGACCCCGGTATTGATTTTCGATGAGATCGATGCGGGTATCGGGGGAGAGGCTGGGGGAGCGGTTGCGCGGAAGCTTGCGGCCCTTGCCCGGTCACACCAGGTCCTTTGTGTTACCCACCTACCGCAGATTGCGGCGATGGCGGACCAGCATTTGCACCTCAGGAAGGAGACCCGGGGAGGGCGCACCATCAGCAACCTGTCTCCCGTCACCGGACAGCGTCGCATCGGTGAGATCGCCCGGATGTTGGGAGAGACGGCTGGCAATGCGGCGACGGAGCACGCCCGCCAGCTATTGGAGGCGGCTTCCAGGTGGAAAGAGAGCCTGGGAGGTCGGAGTGGCTGAGGGTGTACATTTCCCAACGAATTATTTCTCCTGCGACAATCCGTCAGTGGATTGCCAGAAAGCTGATGGCGAAGAGACGCGCTGAATAATAGAAAATCGAGTTATCGTCAAAATGGGGAAGGTCTTTTTTGAACAAGCATTACAACAACTCATATTACCGAAGTCCCAATCGGAGCAACAGTGGGCGGTTAAGTTGCGCGCCTCTGAGTACGGTTAGAGTCTGGAGGAGCGTACATGCACCTATACGTGGCCACGCCTTGATATGCTGAGAATCACGTCTTCTTGCTGCCGTTGTACGTCGAATCCTGTTCATCGCTAGGTTCGTATTGTTGTTTTTCGTCCATTTGCCCTTATGGTTACGGAGTGCAACCCCTCCAATCCATTGTGGTCAAATGGCATGTGGGCTGGTATCCTCGCGGGGATTTCTTGGATCCGTTTTGATAGCAGGGCTTGAGCATCTTTTTGCTCCCATGACGGTTCGTTACTTCATGGCCGAGTTATCGGCCAGCAGATCTATGACTCTTGACCTCATGTGCTGGCATCGTGCTATAATACCAGTGTTAACTGCGACGTGCGGAAGTGCTGGAATTGGCAGACAGGCATGGTTGAGGGCCATGTGACCGTAAGGTCGTGCGGGTTCAAGTCCCGCCTTCCGCACAAGGATAGCAATGAAGGCAGCCATGAGCCGCATAGGTTCGTGGCTTCTCTGCGTCTTGGGGGAATGAGATTTTGTCACGGGCTTGTCACTAGAAACTCATCGACACACTGCCCAAGTAGCGCTTCATCCGCCAGGTAGCATAGGGAGAATATGGCCACCTTCAGGATGTGGCTAATGTGGCAGGTGAACCTCTCTGCGTCCAGCCGTTCTTAGTCCCTGGCAAAAGAGGATTACGCTTCACTGGTTATCGTCGTATCACAATCATTGCTCGCGTTTATTCAAGCCCCCATGTTCCGAGGGCCAGCCTGATAAGCATCTCCTGTCGTTTTGAAATAGAGTCAGAGTTCCACTCGCAGAACTGCACGAGGTGTTCACCGGCTCGGTTAATTCGAGTATCAGTCCCAACCTGTGGTCTCTGCACTAAGGACCTCGTCAGTAAGAAGGGTTCCTGCTCGTAGGCCGACTTCTTGACTTCGTAACTCTTGTTAGCTATGGACCGGTTGAGTGTGTCCTGTAGCAATGTTAGATTCCCGAGTCTGCGAGCATAATCATCATATAGATCCGGCAGATCAAACTCTGACTGCAGTTCGGCTTGAGGCTTGAGGGGTAGTATGTGCTCAATATCTGCAGACATGTAATGATCGAGCTCAGACGATGCACCCTTATCCCATGCTAATCCTTCTACATGTTGGGTGATCTTGGCGAGTATGTACTTCATCCGGTATTTTTGGATCTTATCCTCGGAGAGATCGCGCAGAGCCTGGATGAATCGCTGCTTGCGCTCAACGGTCTCAGGTGTAATGCGATTACCAATGAAGCATTCGATGTCCTTCAATCTTCGTGCTTTCCGGAGCTCATTAGACCAACGCGTGAAGCTGCGCTCAAAATTCCGAGCCGGTTCACCTGTGATGATGTAGCAGAACATCAGATTCTCTACAGCTCGCACCAGGGCGTCAAAGGCGTCTTCAGGGAGATGCTGGCCCGCCATAAACAAGATGTGGTGTTGACGGAGAGCAGCGCCGCCCAGTAGCCTGAGGTTTCGTAGCGATGCCGAGTGATTACCGTAAGCATCCCTGGATGCAAGGAAGTTCGCGTAGTTGTGCGCGCTCTCAGTGAGCTTCTGTACGAAGGAAATCGGCTCATCGTCTATACCCATAGCCTGAGAGTTGTTTCGGAACCAGCTGTAGATCTCATCCTCTCGAAGGCCACGCGCGGCATCAAGGACATGTTGAGCCATGATATAGTACCGGAGGAACCGCATTGGTTTCTCTCCACACCTATCCAATGTATCCACCAGATGTTTCCATTCATTCTTTAGTTGTGCGTGTTGGCTATCACTTGCCTTGATGAATAGAAAGTTCTTCAGTAGATCCATTGCGTTCAGCCCAACGCCGCGATCGTTGATCGTCTCGAACACTTTGAGTGCATTGGCGATTGTTGGAGTATTGATCCTAATGAGTTTGACGCGGTTTACAAAGCGCCCCAAGAACTGCTTGATTCGGTCAGGATCTTCATGCAGATTAGATCTCAAGAACTCTTGTGCCGTGTCGTAAGCTCCTAGAAGCCGTCGGGCGGATGATGTCCTCCCAGGTAGTTGGGATACGGCGGTGTTTCCTGCTGCGACGCGCTCAAGGATCTTATCACTGTCTTCATACTGCAGTACCAGACGGAAACGTTCGATGTCATCTCCCGTTTCCATATCTGGTGCGGTATCCCTGAGACTATCGCGGAGCCAATCTGGGCATTCCCTTTGCTCTTCGAGCAAGTCCCTGGCAGCGCAAAGTGTAAGGAAGATCGTGGTGATCCGTTGTTGGCCATCAATCAGATCATACACCCCATCTGCTCCGAGGCAGACTACGATGCTGCCCAAGAAATACTCGGAGCGCTCTTGCTGCTCGTCACCAGCCAGCATCTCGTCCCAAATATCCTGCAGCATTACTTCTACGTTTTCATTTGTCCAGACGAACTCTCGCTGGAAGTCCGGCACCTGATAGAAATCCTTAAGGATTTTGTCAATGGTGAGGTCATTAGACTCAATTTGCAGGCTTGTCGACACAGTTCGATCCCCCCAACACCTTATAGAGCAGCTATACTATGTAGAAGGCCATGCTTTTACAGCCTGTGCAGGCCTCAGCTATATCGAAACTTACGTTCGCGTTAACCTCTAAGCCTCGAAACTGGTATCGGTCGATCAAGAAATCAGACTGTCAGATTTCAGGTTAGAGGCGCTGGAACGTCAATCATCAGTTGCGGTGACGCTTCAACCGCTATCAGTTAACGGAGGGCCCAAACTGAAAGATTCCGGTATCCTCATCCACTGATAGGTGGCAAACGGCATGCCGACGGCTATCGTGCGGTTGTTGGGTATTGCCCGAGAAGCCGCCAGCCACTCTTTTCCCAAGGCTCTATGAGAGATCTTTGATATTTGGACATGTAGATTTCACCACCGCTAGTCACAGTGAACAAACCGCGATACATCTCGTGCGTCCCCACGTGCTCAACCTCTGCCAGCACCTTGTGCTGGTCGTGCAATGGAAATGGACTGTTCCGAGGAGTGATGTAGGGATTGGTGTCTTTATATTGCCCTCTCTTGATGATAAAGTGGTATTCCACGACAACCTCCTCAGACAAACTGATTATGGATATAAATAACTTGCGGGTTGTGGGCGCTTTCACTAACAGACTTCTATCAATGGCTGCAGAATCCTTCCTGCTCCGATGCGGTGGTTTCGGGTAATGTTTAGGTGGGTTTCTCTACCTCTCGGATTGCAGGAGGCGAAGCTTCAAGTCCCGCCTTCCGCACAAGGGTAGGAGTCAAGGAAGCCGTGGACCGCATAGGTTCGTGGCTTTTCTGCGTTTCCGGGCGGATGAAACTTTGTCACGGATTTGTCACACTCGGCCCCCTGAGGTGAACATGCGATTCGTAGAGGTCTTCGATTGAATCTTCCGCTTGAGGCGAACCGCGGCAGGTATATGCCGACCAGACGAGAGGGAAGTATTATCATTTGGCCCTATCGTGTCGCGTGCCATTATGAAGTTTTTAGTGGGGAGGTGTGCCCGATATGTCGCATGAGTCCAGGCGAAACTACTTGGCTTACTCCGATGAGTCTGGTTCAGGTAGCGATCGGTTCCGGGGTGTGTCAATCGTCAGAGCCGAGAGGGACTCTCTGAACGCACTGAGGGCACCCACGAGGCAGAGATGATCACGCACGACGGTTACTCACGCTGGGATAAGGGCCACCACTTCTCAATTTCAACATGTGATGGGAACATCGCACACCGCACCGAATTCACTTGATGCACAAAGACACAATCCGTGCCAGATTTCGTGCGGAGATGTTAGTGCCGGAATCGGGTGTGGCCGACAGTTGCACATCCATGCTTGGAGGTGTGAAGGGCTGGGATTTTACCGCACAAGTGGTAAACTGGAGGCGGTGAGAATGTGATGAACGATCCTCATGTGGAGAACGTGATATAACCAGAATCGGTGCTCTTGGTCTGATCATGATCAGCGGTGTGGGGAGGCTTTATCGCTGAGCCCCTAGCATTTCCTCAAACAGCTCCACAGCCTGCCTGCCCATCCCCGGCATCAGGTGTGTGTATAGATCTAGTGTGATGCTGGGGCTGGCGTGATCTATCCGGGCGGAGATGACGTCACGGGAACTCCCGCCTTGATGAGCATCGATACGTGCGTGTACGCAGTCAGTGAAAGGTGACATTGTGTGCCATATTATTCAGGAAGACAGGTTCAGGTCTAATCTTAATAGGGAAAGCTGACACAAGCCGGGGTGTGGAATGGACCCATGGATTTCCCCTGGGAAGCAAGGAGCATCGGATTCACATACTGAATTATGTTGCCGTGGCTAATGTGGACCATGGGTGCTGTGAATGTTTATCATTGGCACGTGTCCTGTCCACGTTTTGATCCCCTTTTTGGGGGCCAAGGGTGTTTGGTTGAGAGGGAGCGATATGGTCTTTCTTCGTAACGCGTTGATCGTCCTATTCATCATCGGGATCTTGATTGCAGCAGGGGTGAGCGGTGCATTGATTCTGGGGCGGGTCATTCCCGAAACAGAAATAAAACCCGTAGTCATGGGAGTTTCGGGGGTTGTATTCTCACTGGCCCTGATCTTCGCTGCTTTCAGCATGTATGTGAATCATGGGTTTGGCTACCAAGGTGACATCGTACGCAGGGTAATAACGAAAGACCCCCTGGTCGCCATTACGTTTGACGATGGACCGAGCCCTGAATTCACCCCGAAAATTCTGGACATTCTCAAGGCGTATGATGTCCAGGCATCCTTTTTTGTGGTAGGTGAACATGTCGAGCGATACCCGGACATCGTTCTCCGCATGTACAACGAGGGGCATGACATCGGCAATCACACGTATGATCACATCAATGTCCCCACCACCGCCGCACCGATCCTATCGTCACAGCTGGTGGCGACAAATATAGAAATAATGAAGGTGACCGGAGAGCATCCCTTGTATGTGAGGCCCGCCCGAGGGATGTATGATGCCCGTTTTCGGCGTTTGGTGGAGCTGATGGGTATGCAGACGGTACTATGGAGTCTTTCAAGTCGGGACTGGCGGGGCTCGGTGTCGCCGGAGCAGATGATGAACCGAATATTGAGCCGGGTGAAACCCGGGGACATCTTATTGTTTCACGATAGCGGTAGTCTCATTCGAGGCCAGGGGGCGAGTCGGCAGCGGACGGTGGATGCTCTCCCTGGGATTATCCAAGAGTTGCAATCTCGTGGCTTTCGGATAGCGCCGTTGTCACGACTGCTTCGATTTCCCCATTCCGAAGAGATCGATGGCGACGAGTCGACCACCTATTGAGATTTGCTTGCCGAATTTACTGTCAGGAAGGGCGAGAAGGTTAGGCTCGCGTCCCTTCCCGGGTACTCGTAAGCTGTCCTTGCGAGGCTTGACCGCGGTTGTGCTCGGGCAACCGAGATGATCGTTTCTTCATACAGGATGCGGGCTCACTGGTTCGACGTGCGTACGGCGACACGGCACTACTGGACGCTTTGGGCGATAGAGCAGGCAAACCCCGGATCAGCAATGCGGTGGCGTAGAGGCACCCCCCAGGGTCACCATTGGGAATCGACCGAACGATCGGAGAGGTAGCCGATGAATCGCTGAAGTAGCATGTTCACCGTCTGCTCGGCTGAGACGATGAGCCCCACGTAAAATGGGCTTAGGCCGAGGGTGATTCCGGCGTAGATGGGAACGAAGGTGCGGGTCATGACCACCCCAAACCCGTAGAGCACCCGGAAGGCCGCCATGGCCTGGATTGCCGTTCGAACCTCCTGGATCACTAACGGTCAATTGTGGGTCTGCAAAATGAGGGGTACTGTCTCCCTGAGGGAGCGAAGTGTATTGGGGGC
>SKXF01000359.1 GCA_007128555.1 Clostridia bacterium
GAATCCCAGGATGGGGGTCGCGGCAAAGATCAGTAAGGGGACTGCCCGGAAGGGATCGTTGTATGAACGGTTGAGCGGCCCAGAGAAGAAGTCCTCCTTGGAGGAGGAAATGAGGATCTTCTACGTGGCCTGCACCCGGGCGGAGGAGAAATTGGTCCTCGTGGCGCCGACCCGGGCTGGAGCGGCACAGCCCTGCGCGGAGACGTTCGCCGAGGGCATCAAAGAACTCAAGCCCAGCAGAAACTCCTACCTGGGATGGTTTTCCCAGGGTATGAATCCCGATATGGGCTCAGCCGTTGAGTGGGATTTCTTCTCTGCAGAAGATGAGGTCGCCACGACCGCGGAGGATGTGGCGGACAGTGCTTCCTCCCTGATCGCACAGGCAGGGCCACTGGCAGAGGCTGGCCTGTTCGATCCCGTGCTTCCCGGCGGAGAGATCCTGCACCGGGCGTATTCCGTGACGGCCCTGGTCGACTATGATCATTGCCCGCGCCTCTACTACCTGCGGCATCTCCTAGGCTGGCCCGAGGTCTTTGCCAAGAAGGAGGGTGCGAGGGGGGGAGCGATTGATCCCCTGCTTCTCGGCACCGTAGTGCACCGGGTTTGTGAACTGATGCCCGATATACAGATGGACGAGGCGGTGCGGGTGGCCATGGGGGAACACCGGATCCTCGAGAAGGAGTCGGAGATGGTGCGGCGGATCTACCAGCTGGTGCAGCCTTATGTGGCCTCTGAGATCTATGCGCAGATTCGCGCAGCCCACCGGCGGAGGCAATCGTACAGCGAATGGTCTTTCTCGTGTCCCCTTCCCGGGGCGCTGCCTCCGCAGGGCGGGGTTCGGCCCCAGGTCGTCGGCAAGATCGACCAGATGTTTCAAAGGGAGGACGGGCACTGGGCCCTGGTCGACTTCAAGACCGACAGGATCGAGGAGGAGGAGGTCGAGGAGCGGGCCGCCAGCCATGCCTTCCAGGTGAATCTTTATCGCTGGGTCGTGCAGAGGCTCAAGGAAGACAAGATAGGGGAAGCGTACATTCATTTTCTGCACCCGAAGATGACCTGCGAAGTTCCGGAGAATTCCGGGCAGCCGGCCGAGGAGCGGGCTGCGGAGATTATCTCCCGGATCGAGGGAGCCGAGGGAGATGGGGATTTCGCTCCCAGCAGAAACCCCCTGTGCACGTGGTGCGGCTATCGCTTTCACTGCCAAAATCTCAGCATCTGGGGAGAGGATGAGGCGTGTGCTGGGTCAGAGGGTATTTGAGCTGTTTCACCGGGTCATCCAGGGAGTAGAGGAGACCGAAGGACCCAGGATCAAGGAAGCAGCCCGTAAGATCGTCGAGCGGGTAGTAGCGGGCGGAGCCGTGCACCTGTTCGACACCGGTCACCTCGTGGATCGCGAGCTGGTTCACCGGGCCGGAGGACTGGCCCTGTGGCGTCCCCTGCGGTGGACCTTCGAAGTCACGAATCCTGTTCGAGCGCGGGAGTGTGGGGCCCCTGCGGCCGCCGATCCGGTTCAACTGGTGGAGTGTGTCCTGGATGCTTCCAGCGTGGTGCCCGGAGATGTTCTCATTGTGGGTTCGGTGTCTGGAAAGAGCCCAGTCCCGGTGCAGATGGCCCTGGGGGCGAAGGCGCGGGGGCTTTTCGTCATCGCGGTGACCTCCCCGGGGTACTCGGGCCAGCTGGAGGCAGAACACCCGTCGGGGAAGCGTCTCTTCGAGGTGGCTGACCTGGTCCTGGATAACCAGGCACCCTACGGCGACGCCGCCCTGGATGTTCCTGGGCTCGAGGACAAACTGGTCCCGGCCTCGGGGATCGGTGCGGTTGCCATCATGTGGGCGCTGACGGCCGAGGTGACGGAGGCGCTCGTGGACCGGGGGCTCACCCCCTCGATCTATGGCAGCATCAACCGTCCCGGGACGGCCCGTGGCAACCGGAGGGCCGAGGAGAGGTATGAGCGGCATGGTTGGTGAGGGATTTGACACTTACCTGGACGTGGTGGTGGAGCTGATCCGGACCCAGGCCAGGTCCTGTGCCCGGGAACTGGAGGAACTGGTCGAGTGGATAGCCGGGGGCGTGCGAGCCGATCGTAGGATCTTCGTCTTCGGAAGTGGACACTCTGGCCTTCTGGCGTCGGAGCTTTTCTACCGCACGGGAGGCTTGCCGCTGATCAACCCAATCTCGGCTGGGGGCCTGACGGTTGAGGCTCGGCCCGTCCAGGCAGGCACCATGGCCGAGCGGGTCGAGGGCTACAGTCCGGTGTGGCTTGAGGCGGCTGGGCCTCGCCCCGGGGAGATCCTGATCGCCATCTCCGTTTCAGGGCGCAACCCGGCTGCGATTGATATGGCCCTGGCAGCTCGGGAGAAGGGGCTCCGGGTGGCTGCGGTGACCTCACTGCCCTACTCGCGGACGGTCTCGTCGCGTCACTCCAGCGGCCTGCGCCTGTTTGAGGCGGCCGAACTGGTGGTGGACATTGGGGGTGAACCCGGTGATGCCCTGGTCCCGATTCCCGGCAGCACGGGCAGGGTTGGGCCGGCCTCTACGGTGGTGGGAGCTGCCCTGTTGAATGCTGTTGTCTGCCAGGTGGTGTGCAAGCTGGCGGATGAGGGAGGAAGGCCGCCGGTGTTCATGAGTGCCAACGAGGCGGGCGGCGACGAACACAACCGCGCCCTGCTTGAGCGGTATCGGAACCTGCTGACGTATCGCTGAGGAAGGTGGACGGGTTATTGCTGTGCCCTTTCTTCAAAGTCAGGGCATTGACAACCCGAGAGGTGCAATAGCGGATTGTCTCTATTTGGGGCCTCCACCGTATACCGTGGAGGCCCCGCAGTGTTTCATACGACGCCTGGCTTTGACGTTCCTTCTCATTCAGACGGTTGTATATGCCATCCCATCGGGGTGAATTCCAGCGGGATAGCGCGTGATTTCGACGATGCCCTCCATGTCGATCACGGATATATCGTTGGTCTTGTTGTTTGCCACGAAAGCCCGCGAGCCCTTCCCGTCGACGACCGTACCTCCGGGCCAGACGCCCGTCGGGATCCTCTTGATCTCCCACTGCCTGGCCGTATCGATGATGGACAGGTCATTGGATTCCCGGTTGGGGATCAGGGCATAGCGTCCGTCGGGGGTGAAGGTCAGGCGTATGGGACATGTTCCGAGACGCCGGTTGGCGACAACCTCGTAACTCTCCAGATCGATCACGTGCAGGTTGTTGTCATGCTGATTGGCAACGTACAGCGTCTGGCCGTCGGGGTGCACCGCAGCACCCTCCGGGCCAGCCCCCACGGGAATGTGGGTGATGATCTCCCGCGTGGCGGCATCCATGATGGTGATGTTGTCCGAACCGATGTTGGGTATGTAGACCCGGGTGCGATCCGGATCCAGGTAGATCATGTGGGTCGCTTTCTGATGGGTGGCGATGACCTCTTTTACCTCCATGTCAGAGGTATCGATTACGAAGACCCGGTTAGAGCGGGTTGCGGCTATGAAAAGCTCCCGCTCATCAGCCGAGAGTCCCACGCCGTGTGGGAATTTGAAAAGGGGGTGGGAGATCCGCTGAAGCTCGGTGAAGTTCCGGTTGTCCAGCACCGACACGGTACCTCCGCCCGAATTGGTGACGTAGGAGATGGATCCGTCCGCGGTTACCGCCACTTCGTGGGGGTTGTGGTCGACGTTGATCACGCCCACGGTCTCTCCTGAAATGGCATCGACATAGGATACGGTGTCCTCATCCTTGTTGAGAACTACAAGAAGTTCCGTCATTGTGTGATACTCCTTTCATTTGTTGCTGGGTGTGCGGGGACAGTTCGTTCCAGGCACCTGGGAAGCGCTGAATGGACGGCACCTACCACGACATCCCTGGAAGAGCTGCGGGACGCATCCCTGGTCTGCGGGTGAAAGGGACAGTTCCCCCTCCCTCATGCTGCGAATAGGGGGAGGAACTGTATGTCAGTCTTCGTGGCGCAGTTAGCCTGGCTCCTCAACTCAGCTCCTGCAGGATCTTGGGGTCGGGATGGTTGGGGATGCGGGCCACGTGCTCGCCATCGTAAAGGAAGACTGTTTCATCTGCTGTGGTGATTTCACCGATCACCGCTACGGATGCACCCTGGGAGCGGATCGCGTCGACCACTTCCTGGACATCCGCGGGATTGACCTGGAAGAGCATCCGGCCCTGCGTCTCACAGATGAGAATCTCCTCGGGGCTCAGGTCCTTCTTCGTCGGGGCCAGGGATAGATCCACCCGGGCTCCGAACCCGCCGTAACGGGCTGACTCGCAGACGGCTGCGCCGATCCCCGCTGCTCCCAGGTCTGAGCAGGCATTGATCTTGCCAGTCCTCATAGCGGCCAGGGCCGCCTCCATGGTCAGTCGCTCATCGTCAAAGAGGGCTTCTGCTGGCTGCATTTCATCCACCAGCCCGGCGCGGTAGAGGGTATCGTTGCCGTCGCTGTTTGTCTCCCCGACGATGATGATTTGATCTCCTGCGTTTTTTGCGGGCTTGGTTAGAGGCTCCTCGGTGACGAGGCGACCGATCACCGCCACCACTACTGCGGGAACGATATCGCTGAAGGAGGTGGACAGGCCTCCTCCTACGACGAAGACTTCCATGCTCTCGCACATGTCTCGGATGCCCTTGATCATCAGGTTCAGTCTCTGGGCACTGGACATGGTTTCGCACTTGCCGCAGGTGCACACCCCGTCAAATCCACACGGGCCAACGATGACCTCGTCCTCCAGGGGGCGGGTGCCGATGAAATCCAGAAGAAACAGTGGACGGCCTCCCATGGCCACCACATCCCGCATGGCTCCGCCGGCGCCGGTCGCGGCGGCATCATAAGGCCGAGGCACACAGGGAGAACAATGGCTCTCCATTTTCGCGACCAGCATCCCATTGTCTCCAGGCACTTGAACCACGGCCGCGTCATCATCGGCTTCCGGTCCGATGAGCAGCCCTCCGGGCCACATCTGGCTGACCTTCTCGTTCAACTTCTCGAATACGGAAAAATCGATGGCCTTGTCTATGTTGTGGTGTAGATGGACAAAAAGCGCGTGAATCAAAGCCCGCTCTACTTTATTCATGCTGCAACCCCTTTCAATGTGATCAGGCCCATAGGTGTATTCTTCGACAGACATGATGACAAACTCGTCCCGTCCCATCCAACGTGCAGATGATTGGATGTTTTTCCTGTCCCGTAGCAATCCCATGCATCCTTCAGGTTCTTTCCCCGCGGCGGCATAGGCCTTGCGGGTTGGTGATATGTGCTCCGCTGTTGCCGTTGCAGAGGCCTGCGGGATGATCCATGGTTGAGCCCCGCAGGTCTTTATGATCCCATGGTATCTTCTTCTGGTTGCAAAATTCAAACTTCAATCCTGTTGTAACACCGGGACGATACTTTGCACCGTTACCATGCTTCTCCGTCAAGCCGTGGAGTGCCCTGGTAATGCTGCCTCAGCAAACCCGGCAGTTCACGAAGATCTTTGATGATGTTGTTTGCACCGAGCTGACGGAAATCCTCTTCATGCGTTACCCCTGATAACACAGCAACGAAATCCACTCCTGCTCTCTTTGCTGTCCTTGCATCTGTCAGGCTATCGCCGATGAACAGGCAATCGCGAGCTGGAACCTCTAGAGCAGACATCGCCTGTAGCAATCCCATGGGGTCTGGTTTGGGTCGGCTAACATCCTCTCTACCTATGATGAGGTCAAACAGGCTCTGCATCTGTTCTTTTTCTAGAATGGCCTGGATCCGGTGTCGAAACTTGGTGGAAACGATCCCTAGCAGGAAGTCTGTCGCTCTCAGGCACCTGATGACGGTGGGAGCACACGGAAATATCCTGGTTTTGTCAACCATTATGGCATCTGCCCTGGCGATGAATAACTGTTGAAAGGTCTCTACTTTGTCGGCTGTAGTATCTCCTGAAAGCTCATGGTATGTCTCATCCAGGCTTAGACCAATCGTCTTGTGTATTCTATCTGCAGATACTACGTCGATGTCCATCTTGCGAAGCGCATCGTTGACACATTCCACCACTGCGGATGATGAGTCAGCAAGGGTGTAGTCGAAATCAAACAGTAGACAGCGCTTCATGTTCAGCCTCCTAACGGTGCATCCCATGGTGCTGGTCCCACGCCCGTCGCGATCTGTGACATGGCAGTTGGCCAATGAGGCAAGTCGGATCTGTTGGATCACAACAGGAGTTCATCTTAGATTATAGTACATAGGCGGGGCGGATTAAGAGATGGTTGGATTGGGTGTTATGAGAGGTCCCCGTGTTCACGGCTGCGGTGCGGTTCTTGGTCCTAGTTGTCAAGCCTGTCTGGAGCTGCGCCCGGTCAGGGCAAGAGAGTTTTTCCGGTGCCTGAACAGGGCAGCCATATCTCCTGGTGCAAGGGCTCTCACTTTTTGTGGCCGCGGCATCAGGTGTATGATGTCAGGGGTGGTTCATACAATGAAGGGTCTCTTGCTCGAGGAACTCACCTGGAAGGAAGCAAAACAGGCGTTTGAAGACTATGGTGCCATTGCGATCCCCATCGGAGCGGTACTCAAGGAGCACGGACCGCATCTACCTCTGAAGACGGATTTCATGCTCGCAACGCACTGGGCCGCAGAGGTGGCAAGGCGTTTTCCCATCATCGTTGCCCCGGTTGTTGGTTGGGGTTACTATCCGGCCTTCATCGACTTTGCAGGTTCCGTCTCACTTGATGCTCGAACCTTTATGGATCTTCTCACTGATATCTGTCGATCTTTTGTCCGCAATGGTATTCGGAAAATACTATGGCTGAACACCGGAGTGTCCACGACGCCACCCCTTCTTCTGCTGACCAGGGAATTGAACCAGGCGTTCAGCGGCACTGCGTTGGTGGGTCTCATGAACCTGGTCGACCTCGGCAGGGAGGAGATTGAAGGGCAGCTTCTCCAACCTTCGGGTTCACATGCAGACGAACTCGAGACATCATTGATCCTGGCGATTGATGAGAGTGCTGTCGATATGTCCAAGGCCACCCGCGATTTCGGGCACGGCAAAAAGGGCGGTCCGATCCAGCGCCCCTCGAAAATGCAGGCCAGGGACGAAAGATCGGGACAGGAGACAAGTGGGATCTTTGGTGATGCTACCCTAGCTTCGAAAGAGAAGGGAGAGCAGTTCTGGGAGATCATCTTTAATCAGCTTGATCCCATCCAGGACTTTCTTTCGTCCGAGTAGGGGCTGATCCTTAAGTGGGTCTTCTCGGAGATGGAGCGTCTCTTGATGCCTGCTGACCCGTTCGCTGGAGATGCTCAACGGTTTGATGCGGGGGAGACATCGACCGGCCCTGGCATCACTTCGCAGAGCGGGTGAGATGATGTAACGTGTCTCGACCCAGGCAACACCTGTCAACAGAAGCAACACGCCAGGTTCCTGGAAACGGGGATACCAGATGACCCTTGATGCGGGACTCTGTACATTCACCTCAAGGTCGGTCTCATGGGGCACACCCAGGAGGGGTCCGACCCGGGCGTCCTGCATAAATCGCTGCCTTGGCCCCCACTCTGCAGCGGTATTGCAGATAGGCACAAGATCTTCTGCCGGTACCTCATTTTGCCGATCTGTATGCATTGGTAGGATGCAAGTCGGATGCCAGACGTCTCAAGTAACTCGGGGAGGATGATACTTGTGACAACCCCTGGCTCCCAAAAGACACCATTCAGGCCGGCTCTCATGCAGGCTCCACGTGTTTTGGTCAGAGATGACCCTCAAATGACGGGCGGAGCGACGTCCCCGCCGCTCCGCTTAAAACTCCTGATGTAGGCAGTTGTGATCAGAATGCAGCCGATTTACCCGTCCGCCGCGGGTCTGTATTGCTGTAGAGCATTCCCGTCCCGGAGTCACGCCAGCACATCTGGAACGAACCCATGTGCCAGTTGAACTTACCCAGGGGCTTGATTTGTATTCCCAGGCGGGTTATATCCTCGATGACGGAATCGGGGATTCGGTTTTCTATCTCCAGTGAGTAATCCTCAGCCAACGGGTACATCCGTGGAAACACCGCGGCCTCGTGCGGCTCCATACCGTAGTCCAGGATACTGGAAAGCACCTGGGGCACCGTTATATTCGGTCGGCCGGGAGTACCCAACGC
>SKXF01000292.1 GCA_007128555.1 Clostridia bacterium
CAGAGGATCAACGCAAAACCGACTCACTCTACATAGGCAATACCCTGGTCCTTGATGTCCTGCAGGCGCCCCGGGCCGATGCCTGTGACGGCTGTCAGTCCGTCGAGGGAACGGAACGGCCGGAGACGGATAATTTCCTCGGCCCTTTCAGGACCAATGTGAATGATCTCCTGCAGCTGCTCGAAACTGGCTGTGTTTATGTTGATGCGACCGGTTACCGGGAGCTCGGGCTCGGGTTCAGAGGGGGTGTCGTCCCAGGGGCTGCCATCGACTGTGAGTGTTTCGCCGTCCGATACAAAGACGACCGTACCGTGGATGTCGTTTCTGTATACGGCCACTCCGGCATGGCTCAGTCGCTGCAGCACCTCTTCACTGGGGTGACCGTACCTGTTCCCCTCACCGACCTGGTTCACGGCATAGGACGGGGATACGGCCTGCAAGAATGCGGACGTGGTGGAGGTTCGACTGCCGTGATGCCCCACCTTCAGGACATCCGCACGCAGATTCGCACCCACCGACAGCAGGTGCTCCTCGGCGGCCCGTTCTGCATCGCCAGTGAAGAGAAACGAGGTCCGGCCAAAATCGACCCGGGCCACGACGGAGTTATCATTGAGTGAACCCAGGTCCCTCCCGGGTCCCAGCACCGTGAGGGTCAGCGCCCCTGCCGTCATGACCTGGCCCTGGGGGGTCTCATAGGAACAGTGTCCTGCGGCGACCTGTTTTTCGATCTCCGCCAGGTAATCGTCAAAGGTGATCGTGGTGTGCGGTACGCCAGCATCGATCACGGTGTGCACCTTGAAGTTGCGGAACACCTCGATGAGTCCACCGATGTGATCAGCATGGGGATGTGTCCCGATGACCACGTCCAGCTCCCTGATGCCTCGCTTCACCAGGTACTGTACCACGATCTCGCCGGCAGATCGGACACCGCCATCGATGAGGATCGTGACGTTGCCTGTCTCGATGAGGATGGCATCACCCTGTCCCACATCGATGAAGTGCACATGCATCTCACCGGTCTCTGCTTCGTCAGGCTCCATGGGCTCCACCGGCAGAACCAGGGCGACCTCATCGTTGAGGTTCAGATACAGCTCGACCTCAACACCCCGTAGCGCGTCCAGGCTCGGGGCACCCCTCAGAGTCACTCGAGGGGCCCAGCGAATCCTCATGTCCCCGTGGGCATCAGACGCCAGCGTCACGTCTTCACGGGTCAGTGCGGCAAGGCGGCCACGGTACCTGAAGCCATCCATGAGCACAGGCCGGGACGCATCGGGCTGTCCCGTGTCACCATCCGCCTGATGCACCAGCATGGCCCTGCGCGTGAGCTCTGCCATCTCCTCCCGGGTGAGCTCCCGCCGGGGGTCTGACGGTACAGACGTCAGAAGCCCGATCCTCTCGGCCAACTGGAGATGTCCCAGGGGCCACTCTCCCTCGACAAACGCCTCGTATCCCAGGGCACGCACCAACATGGTCACGGCCTCATCAAGGCGGACACGGTCATCGGGGCCAAACCTGCCATCTGGATATCCGCGGATAATGCCCAGGTGATGCGCAAGGCTGATCCAGCCCCGGGCCCACTCCGGTATGCGCTCACGATCTTCAAAATCGGGAACCTGGTCCGCCCTGGCATCTACCTGGTCGGTAAGGCCGAGCATCGCCACAACAACCTTCGAAAAGGCTGCCCTGTTGAGCGGGTCACCCGGGCCCACACGCCCATCTCCGTAACCCTCGAAGATCTGCAATGCGTTGAGAATCGCGAAATGCTCGGCATGCTCATCGTCGGCAGACACATCCGTGAACGGGGATTCCACCACGGTCTGCGCGGCGGCAGGTGCCGCCACCCCCCCGAGCAAAAGCATCAGTGCAACGAGAAAAACCAGCCATCGATGTCTCAATTCCATTCTCCTTCCAGGTGTCAAAATCATCTCTGAGTGACATCTCCAACGGACCGAGTCCACCTCCATCCCAACGGGGAAAGGTCCCGGCAGACGATCCTGCGACGTCCATGACCATGGCAGGGCCAACCCCAACGGCCTCGCCCCTTCACAGGGTATTCCAGTATCCTTTGAGAAAGCCGATGATCCAGACGACGGGTGGTCCATGTGAGTCTTCTTACGCTACCACGGGGGTATGACACCTGTCTGACACACCACGAGGTTAAAACGAAAGATCAGGAGATGGGACGCTCTCGCTGGGTCAATCGAAAGGCGCTGGCCACTGTGATCGGCGGCAGGGTACGTCACGGGTCAGATAGAGATGAACGGAAACGCCGGAGGTATCGCCGCATCGCGCGTTTCGCACCCGCCCGCGCCTGCACAAATCGGCCCGGCACATACCACGCATCCGGTCCCGGGTGATCACACCGAGCTCCACGGGGAGCATCACGGAGCGGACCTCGGTGCAGCATGGATAACGCCCCGACAGGGTCCCGTTGCACCATCAGAAGGCTGGTGCGAGGCATTACTCCCTCTGCCAGCGGGGCGGGCGTTGAACCAGGGAGCAATCCCAGAGACTCACGATGATCCGATGATTCTCTTCATCTACCCATATGTCCACATCAACATCCTGCAAGACATCGATAACCAGTGCCAGGTCACCCTGGTTCTCAAGGCGGAGGGTGTGCAGGAAGGGGTGCTCGAAAGAGATGTCCTCACCGGGAAGCACAAAGGCTGCTCTCGTGGCAGCGAGGACGAGCGCCACGCGGTAGGATGCCTCATGGGATCCATTGGGGAAGGCCTGGGCCAGATCAATGTTCCGCATGCCGATGTCCCCACTCCCCTCCGCAGGAAGGGGAGCCTGTTCGGCAAACTGGAATACTACCTCGATGATGCCCTGGTAATCCGCCTCGACAGCCGGGTCTCCGGGCTGGGTTACCGATATGTGCTTCACGGAGTTGCCCTGGGGTGCTGTCCGGCCATCCAGCTGAGACGTCGACCACAACATCGTCTTTCCACCGCCTGCAGACGTTTCCTCGTTCGCGTGGCCACACCCGGCAACCGCGACAAGGAGCAGGGCGATGGCCACGGCAATCACCCGACCTGGTCTCACCCGTGCACCTCCAATGATTCATCTATCCCGCGTGCCCATGATAAAGCAAACTCACCACCCCCACCACCCTGCACCAGGGAAACCGGACTGCGTGGCACGCCCGTGGTCGATCCGGGTGGGCATCTGGCAAACCCAGGCACTCCGGGTTACAATGGTCCTGGAAACTGACAAACAGCTGTGACAGGGGCGAGACGAGATGAACATCGGGATGATCATCTATTCGCAAACGGGCCACACCCTCACCGTGGGCCAGAAGATACTGAAGAAGCTTGAAGAGGTCGGGCATTCAGCGAACCTTGAACAGGTAACCATTGTGGGTGATGCAGGCCCGGGAGCCAGGGACATCCCGTTCGATAACCTCCCCGCCGTCGATGACTACGACGCGATCATCTTTGGCTCTCCTGTCCAGGCCTTCTCCCTGGCGACGCCAATGACCGCGTACATGAACCAGCTTCCCTCCCTCCAGGGCAAACGCGTCGCCTGTTTCGTCACCAAGCAGTTGCCCTTTCACTGGACCGGGGGAAACCGGGCGATCCGAACCATGAAGAGGATTTGCGAGGCCAGGGGGGCAACGATCTGTGCAACGGAGATTGTCGTGTGGTCCAGGTCCCGGCGCGAGAAAAGCATGCTTCAATGCGTTGACAGACTCGGGAACCTGTTCCCAGGCTGATCGGCCAGCATCGCGATCATGATCGTGAATGGAATGACCCGGGGTGAGGGGAAGACTGGCAGCTTGCCTGGGTGATTCTCGCCGTAGGGGTAGCCGCTGCCTACCCTGTCATCGGTGCCATTGAATCCAACCTGGAACATTTGGTCCTTTCTGCCCTGCAGGCCGTTGATCTTTCCGAGATCTAGGACGGCACCTACACCGGCACATGCCGTTCCGATTTCGGCTGAAGTGCGCGTCACGGTGCAAAACCACGTGTTGACTGCCGTTGAGCTGGTGAAACACCGTCACGGTCGCGGAGCAGCCGCTGAGGTGATCCCCGATGCGGTGCTCAGGCAGCAGACCCTTGGGGTGGATGCGATCTCCGGTGCAACCTACAGCAGCAAAGTGATACTGAAAGCCATCGATGACGCCCTGGGCAGCGCCAGGCAGCAGCGTCCCTTCGTGGCCCCGAGGGGCAGCCGATTCTCACCCCGGTGACGCACCACCGGCGCACTCACACGACCAGGTGGGCCCCGGTACAGGAGACTCAGGACAGGTCGCCCAGCGGCCCCCCGGGGTTCTCACGACGGACTCCCCGTTATGAGCAGGTCTCCCAGCGCTGAGAAGTCCGGTGACCTTAACCTGGCGGTTTTCCGGCGGTATCCGTGAGGGCCTTGTTGGCATTCCGGCCAGGCGTAGCACCACGATCTCCGCAGCTCCCTCTTCCGAGTTCAGGCGAAAAAGCAGAAGCACCACATGCCAACGGACCTCTACTCTCGCACTTGCTGGTGAGGGGTGCCAGCGTGGCATAGACCCGGGATGCAGCCTGTAAACCTCATGCCGCAGCTACCCCGCCAGGGAGGGCCGCCTCGTTGCACGTCCGAGGGACCGCCTGTCCCGGGTCCCACCGGATAACCGCCCCACGACGGTGTCAGAATAGTTAAGAGGAGGGATGCACATGAAAGATGACCAGGGAAAGACACCTATTGAGCGTGCAGGTACCGGAATGGTCGGGCCCCTTCACCGCCAGGTGGACGATGCCGCAGTGAAACCTTCGCCGAGCGCCCGGAGGGTCACCGTGGAGTTCCCCGCACCGGATCAGGCCTCAGAGGCGCACTCAGCCCTCTCCCAGGTGGGGTATGTGACCGCGACCGAAAGCCCCAACACCTTCGAACTGACGGTGGACCAGGATGGAATCGAAAGGGTTCGGAAGATCGCCGCCCGTCACCAGGGCCGCATTCACATGGGACACTAGTCGATCACTCGTCGGCCTTCATGCGCAGGTAATCGGCGCGCCCCCGCGCCCAACGCTGGTAATGACTGAACAGGAGGTAAAACAGACCCACCGCAAAGGTGATGCCCACGGCGGCCAGCCAGCCCGTGCCCAGGCCCTCGTCCCAGCCCTCGCGAAACTCCGCATTGCCCCAGATGAGGCCGCAGACCACGACCACGCCCCCGGCAGCAGCGACACCCCAGTTCAGGCGGTGCTCCAGGCGAAGGTATCGCATCTTATCCTCCCAGGGAAGCTTCTCCCACTCCGTGGCCACCCCGATCTGGGTCTGATCCCGGTATTGATGGCTGTACACGGCAGAATCTCCCTCGTCGCCGGCGACCTCCGTCGTCATCAATGTGTAGACATGTCGTTCCACCCGGACCTGGTAGAGCGCGATGAAAAGATAGACGAACAGGCCGATGAAGGCCCCGATCTGGGCGTGTGGAGCCAGGTCAAGCAAGTCCATGCCGGTCTCCCCCTCGAGAAGAGTCTAGTGAGACGCTCAGTTTACTATATTCGCCCTTGATGCCCCCAACACCTGCCCGAAACCATCTAAACCTCGCCCAGGGCTGGACCGGGAAAGCGGAAATCCCCGCGTCGGAGGGTCAGCCTGCGGTAGTCCATCTCCTCGGCCAGGGGGACCGCGTACTTCCTCGACGTCCCCAGCAAATCCCGCAGCTCGGCCACGGTGAGACGGTCATGGGACTCAAACCACGTGGAAAGGCGCCCCACCATGTCATCCCACAACGAGGCGTCCAGGTAGTGGTCGCCAAGGCGAATCAGCTGCTCAGCCCCCACGAGGTAGCGGAGAAGGGGAGCCAGGGCCTCCCTGGATGTCGATGTTGCTTCGGCCAGGTCCATCTCGTCTGGGGGTGAGAAGCCTCGCTCGGCGGCAAGGCCCTCGATTCTTGCACACAGGTCCCGCTCATGGTCCGAGAGCTGCGGGCGATGGCCGGGAGGTGCGATCAATCCCCTGCGGTAGTCGATGGCCCCTTCCTCCCGCGCAGCCGTCAGAAGGCGCGAGAAATCCCGCGCCGGCGTACGGCGGAAGCGTCGGCTCCGGAGTTCCTCGGACGCCAGTCCCCACTCCAGGGGGTTCTTCTGCACATGGTCGGCCGCCGCCTGTGCCACGAATCCCCGGAACGCTCCCCAGCGGCCAGCCGGCAGGACGATGTCCCCCGGGATTCTCCGGATCCGCCCCTCCCCCTCCTCGGACTCGAGAAGGCTCGCCATCTGGTCGGCCTTTCTGCCCAGATCCACCTCCAGGTCGGAAAGGGTCGGTGGGAAGGAAGCCTCGCAGAGCTGTTCCAGTACCGATGGCAGGTCAGGTCGTCCTTCCCGGGCGCGAAGAAACGCCACCGCACGTCTCCCCTTGCGATACCGCTCTCCGCGAATGTCCAGCACCCTGCCGCCCCCGATGGTCACAATAGGCGAGTACCTGCGAATGATGAACCGGTCGCCGAAGGCGGCACACAGGGGACTCTCCATTCGAAAGCGCACGAAACCCTCCTCGCCCGGCCCGATCACATTGCCCTCGAGGACCGTTACCCGCGCCATCACCTCGGCGGTCCCCACGTGGAGCCTGACCCGGTCGCCATCGACCAACTCAGCGGCCCCGGGAAGCAGGCGCAACCGGACGGCGAGACTCCTCTGCACCGCGAAGTAGCCCGGCTCGGTCAGCCAGTGTCCCCGGCTTAGGTCCTCCACGGCGAGCTGGGGGATGTTCACAGCCACCCGCTGCGAACGCTCGGCCCTTGTGACCTTCTCTCCGTGAACCTGCAACCCCCGCACCCGGACATCCAGTCCGTCAGGGAGAATCTGGGCCTGGTCGCCCGTGACAATGTAGCCGCTGCTCAGGGTCCCCGTCACCACCGTTCCGAAGCCCAACACGGTGAAGAAACGATCAATGGGCAACCGCATCGGCCCCCCGGGACCCGAAACTTCGTCCTCCGTGACGCGTGCAGCCACCCGGCCAAGCTCCTCTTTGAGCACGTCCATTCCCGATCCGCTCACCGCTGAAACAGGAACCACGGGTGCGTCCTCCAGGACGCGACCCTCCAGTTCGAGACTCACGTCCTCCATGACCATCTCCAGCCATTCATCATCGACGAGATCCACCTTGGTGACGGCAACGACTCCATCGGTGACCCCGAGGACCTCCAGGATGTCGAGGTGCTCCCGGGTCTGGGGCATGAAGCCCTCATCGGCCGCCACCACCAGCAGCGCCGCATCCACCCCCGTCACCCCCGCCACCATATTGCGAATGAACCGCTCATGCCCCGGCACATCAATGATGGACACGTTCACCTCACCGAGGGACAACCGGGCAAAACCGAGATCGATCGAAATCCCGCGACGCTTCTCCTCCGGAAGGCGATCGGTGTCCACCCCAGTCAGCGCCTGGACCAGGACCGTCTTGCCGTGGTCAATGTGTCCCGCGGTGCCAATCACCACATCCCTCAGTGCGATGACCTCCCCTCCAGGTCTCCCAGGTAGTTCTCCACGGCCATGGCGGCCGTGGCCCCGTCTCCGACCGCCGTGGCGATCTGCCGCTGGATGCGGTGCCGGACATCGCCGACCCCAAACACGCCGGGCACCCCTGTCGTCATGTGATCATCCGTCACCAGGTAGCCCTGTTCATCGACGCCGACCCCGTCCGGGACAAAGGCCGTTGCCGGCTGGTGACCCACGTAGATGAAGACCCCCCCGACGGGCAGGTGCTGTTCTTTACCGGTAGCCACATTCCGCAGCCTGAGTCCACTGACCAGCTTATCACCCTCGATTTCCTCCACCACGGTGTTCCAGTGAACCTGCACCCTGTCGTGGGACATCAGCCTGTCCTGCAGGACGCGGACCGCCCTGAGTTCCTTGCGCCGATGGATCATGTGGACCCGGCTGGCGAAGCGGGTCAGGTGGAGGGCCTCCTGCACCGCCGCGTCACCGCCCCCCACACAGGCAATCTCCTGCTCACGGAAGAAGGCTCCATCACAGGTGGCACAGTAGGAGACACCGCGTCCCCGGAAACGATCCTCGCCCGGAACCCCCAGGGTGCGGGGAGCCG